>CAMPBO010000001.1 GCA_946638615.1 uncultured Candidatus Saccharibacteria bacterium
AGAACTGGTACTACAACTGACCAATATCCTACGGCAAGAATCACCACCTTCACCACCGCCAATAACTACTCTATCCCAAATATGATTAGTAGTGGCACCTGTTATAATACTTCCTGTGCTAATGACCCCACTACTGGTAACTGGACCAAAGACAGTGTAGTAGGAGCTATAGCAAACAGCAAAGGCTACAACAAAATAGGTATCTATTATAACTACTGTGCTGCTAGCGCTGGTACTTACTGCTGGGGGAATGGTACAAGTTATACTGGTAGTCCAACTACTGATCCTTATACCAACGAACTTATGGACGTATCTGAAGATATCTGCCCACTGGGTTGGAGAATGCCCACCAGCAATAATGGTGGTGAATACCGAGCTCTTTACTTAGCCTATTCTAGTAATTACACTGACTTCCGCAGAGCCTTATCTACCCCTCTCTCAGGAAGCTACTACAGTGGTTCGGCTCACTATCAGAGTGGAAGCGGCTACTTTTGGTCCTCTACTTGGATCAGTACCTACGACATGAGGCACCTCAGCATGAATACTAGTAATATCTACCCTAGCAGCACCGACCGCCGGTACTACGGATTTAGTGTACGTTGTATGGTTAAGTAGTTCCTTATTCTTCCTTGCATGGTGATATTTTTACCACTGGATAAAGTCTAAGAAAATAACTATAATAGTGACGGTGGATCAAGCACGATTTTAAAACTTTTATCTAAACTCTCACACATTTCAGTTAAAGCTTTCCGCGATTTGCTACGTATTACAATTTGCCAAGTGTAGCCTTTATTTGTCCGCTCGTGAAAAGCTGGGCAAGGCGGGGAAATTTTTAATTTCTTGTCGCTAGCTAATTGCCTTGTCAATCCGCGAATTTTCTTTAACACTAAAGCCTCAGTTTTTAGGGTGACTTCTAGTCGGAGAATAAAGCTAAACGGCGGAAATCCTGATCGTCCTCGCTGCTTTATTGTATATTCATAGAATCCCAAGTAGTCTTCGTCTAGGGCAAATTTTATCGCTGGATGTTCTGGCTGAAAAGTCTGAATAAATACCGACGTATCAGCAATATGCCCTCGCCCCACTCGTCCAATCACTTGAGTTAGGAGTTGGAAGGTCCTCTCTTCGGCCGAAAAATCCGGCAAAGACAGTCCAGCATCTGCCTGTACTACTCCCACCGTTGCTAATTTTGGTAAATCCAACCCCTTCGCGATAGTTTGAGTCCCTATTAAAATATCCACTTTACCAGTCTTTATCTCCTCATAGATTGCCTCCACTCCTTCACCTTTTTTGTTGTCAGCATCAAATCTTCGCACCCTAGCTTTAGGAAATAACTTACGTAGCTCCGATTCCAACAACTTCGTTCCAAAGCCTTTGTGTACCATCTCTGGATGTCCGCATTTTGGGCAACAGCTCGGAACTTTCTCCGAAAAACCACACGTATGACATTGTAGCGTATATTCGTCAGCGTGTAAGGTTAGAGGCAAAAAACAACTCGGGCACAAAATTTCTTCTCCGCAATTCTCGCAAATCGTTAGCGGCGCCGACCCTCTGCGGTTGTGAAAAATTAGCGTCTGCCTTCCACTCTCTAAATTTTTTGCTATCGCGACAAGTAGGGAATTAGAAAAATACCGATTTCGTGAAAAATTTCCCCGTTCCTTAAAATCGATAACCTGGATATCTGGTCTCACCGCTTCTTTGATGGCTTTTTGGTCTAGTTTTACTACCGAATTATGAGTTTCTGCCAGATAAAAATCTTCTATTGTCGGCGTGGCAGAACCTAGAATCAGAGGGATTCCCAATTTCTTAGCTATAAAACTCGCTACCCGAATCGCCGAATATCTTGGTGGATTCTCTTGGTAATAAGCCCCATCATGCTCCTCGTCAATTACAATTAGTCCTAGGTCGCTGATTGGCGCAAATAGTGCCGACCTCGGCCCAATTATGATTTTTGGCCGATTCGTCTCAAGTAAGGCATTAAAAATCAAATGTCTTTCCGCTTCAGTCTGTTTAGAATGGATCAGCACGATATTTTCACCAAAAACCTCCTGAAAAACCCGAACAAGTTGACTAGTTAAAGCAATTTCTGGCACTAAAAGGATGCTGGATTTTTGTTGTTTAAACGCGTCTAGAGCCATTTTAAGATAGATATTAGTTTTACCGCTTCCAGTCACACCATAAAGCAGTTTCGTGCCGTCTGGGGCTTTCTGGAGGCTTTGTAGGGCATTTTTTTGAGCAGTATTAAGCCGAATTTGTGACAAGTTGGTATTATGTTCGGTTTTTGCACAATTACCGAACATTTGTTCGGTCTTTCGACGCTTTTTCTCTACCCCTTTTGGCAGGATTAACGACACCCCTGCCCCTGATGGTGCTAAGTAATACTCGTGCAAAAAGCTCACCACATCTAAAAGATGTCTCGGCAAAGGTTTTGAATACAAAACTTTCAAAATTGATTTTGTTTTAAAATCTGGTTGTGCAACTTTTTTAATTATTACACCCGGCAATTGTCTTTTTCCGACCAGCACTAATACAATCTGTCCAGGCAAAAGGGAATCACCATAATCATATATCAGCCCCTCGGTCCTTCCCGCAGGTATCACCTCATAAAACATATTTTTATTATAGTACAAAGGCCACGGAAAATCTATCCGTGGCCTTTTAGGGGGGGGTTAATCGTGTGTGATGTTTCTCATGGCGTTTTTTGCCGCCGCGAGAACTATTGATTGGAGCTCGTAGGTATTATGATGGGAAACATAAAACCTCTGTTCAGCGGGGTCACATTTGCGTCTCGCGCGCAAAAACTCGTCCAGTGCCGCCTCGTATTTTTTGTAGGCAATATCGAGTCTCTTCCTTAAGAGACGAAAATCCTTCGGACACCGACGCATGAGCTCGCGCTCTTTCGCCTCAGCGTCTCTTTTGGCGTTTTTGATAGAGCGAATGAGAGTACTACATTTTTTATCGAGATTATCTCTCAATTCTTTATGCTTTTCATATCGCTTTGTTAGGGCGGTAACATAGTTCGTGCCGCCATCGCAACATTTTAGACTTATTTTCGCCTGGAGATCGTCCAAAATCAAATTTTCCGTAAGAATTTTGGGCCGAAGCGCCGCTAGGACTTTTGTTGCTTTGGCCTTAATCCTATCATAACGCTTCCAGATCTTTCTGATCGCGAGACCAGCATCCACGGTCTTGCCTACCACATATTTTCTCATCTTTTGTTCGATCTCTTGGCAATCGCTTGCAGCATCGCAAATCGCCTTTAATGCGTCATCAACAGGTTGTCTAAAGGCGGTATACTCTTCCCAGCAGCGTATCTCTTCCTCAATTCGTTTTTGAAATGTTCTAGATAAATCATTAAATGGGTACATAACGTAACACCCCTCTAAAATAAAAAGTACAATTGGGCGCTTTTAAAAAACGCGCCAAACGTCTCCCTTAATTATATCACAAAAAGCAACAAAAAGCAATAGCCCTATCTAAGGGGTAGCCTAGCTAAGCAGAAAATGTTGTAATTTTTACAGAATCCATGCTATAATAAAGACAGTTAAAGCGAGGGAATATGTTAGATATATTTGTGACTTCTCGGGTGCGCCGAAAAATCATTGTAGTCTTTGCCAAATATCCAGACTTCAAAACTCACGTTAGGGGCTTGGCTAAGTTAATTAAAGAAGACCCCGGTAATATCCAAAGGGAATTAAACCGCATGGCTGATGGCAAATTCTTAATTGTCACCAAAAGAGGCAAGACCAAAATTTATCAAACCAATAAACAATATCCCATTTTAAAAGAACTCCAAAGTATTGTTATTAAAAGCCAAAAGGGAAATAAACCCTCCAAAACAATCGGATAACAGGGGTATAAGTTGAACAAATTATTTATACGATTACTCAAAGCCCGTAACCTTGTACCTTCTTTTTTAAGTCCAAAATACGAAGGTTTAGAAGACCCTTTTAGCTTGGAAGATATGAGGAAAGCTACCGACCGCATCAAAATCGCAATTAAAAACCACGAAAAAATCTTAATCTATGGTGATTATGATGTTGATGGCGTTACTGCAAGTATCGTTATGGAACAAACTTTAATTTTAGCGGGCGTCAAACCAACCAACCTCGAAATTATGCTTCCAGATCGCTTTGCTGACGGCTATGGTATGAGCCCAAAGCTCATAAAAAGAGCTCAAGATACTAAGGCTGCTCTTGTGATTACGGTCGATTGTGGTTCGCGTAATCACGAAATCATCAACGAATTAAATGCGTTAAAAATCGACAGTATTATTACCGACCATCACGAAACTGATGATGAGATACCTGAGGCTCTTGCCGTTATTAATCCGCATCGTAAAGATGCTCCAACCAAAACTCTTCAAAATCTTGCTGGTGTCGGGGTGGCTTTTAAATTGGCCGAGGCTCTTGTACAAAAAAAATTCATCAAATCTGGCCAAGAAAAATGGCTTCTCGATCTCGTTCTTATTGGCACTATTTGTGATAATATGACTTTAACGGGCGAAAACCGTATCCTCGGCCACTATGGTATCAAAGTTATCGCCAAAACTCGTCGCCCAGGCCTAAAAGAGCTCATCCGAATTGCTGGGGTCAAAAAATTCACCTCCGAATCAATTGGTTTTCAGATTGGCCCACGTCTTAACGCTGCTGGTCGTCTTGACACTGCTGATATCGCCCTTAATTTGTTGCGATCAAAATCCGCCTCCGAAGCGGCCAATCTTGCCACAAAGCTCGAAGACTTGAACAAAAAAAGAAAAACTGAACAAATTTCTGCTACTCGCGAAATCGCAAAACGTGGCGTAGGCAGCGATCCAGTTATTATCGAGACTGGTAATTGGCACGAGGGGATTCTTGGTATTATTGCTGGCCGTCTCGTTGACGAATATCATAAACCTGCCTTTGTACTTACTAATACTACGGATGGACTTTATAAGGGTTCAGGGCGTAGTTTTGGCGATTTCAATCTTGCCGATGCACTAAATTACGCCAAAAATTCCATCATTAGCGGTGGTGGGCATGCCGCTGCGGCTGGAGTTAAAGTTCATCAAAAAAATCTCTATCAATTTCGTGAACAAATCAACGAATATTACAAAAGCCTTAAACTTACCAATCAGGAACGCTTTTTAAAATCAAAACCTGATCTTGAAGTCGAAGACTTAGCCGATTTTTCACTTGAACTTATCGACGATTTAAAATCTCTTGAGCCGTACGGGCCAGGGAACGAAGAGCCAATTTTTCTTCTTAGAAATGTCGAAGTTCTAGAGAGCCGCAAAATGGGCTCCGAAAGCCAGCATCTTCGTCTCGATGTCAGAGGTAAAGACGGTAAAATCTTAAAGCTCGTTGCTTTCTTTGCTCCCGAATCATGGCTCAAAATCGAGCCCGGCGAGACCCTAGATATTATGATTAAACTTGCCGAAAACGAATGGAACGGCACTCGCTCTGTTGAAGGCTACATTGTGGATGTTATGCTATAATAAAAATATGAAAAAAGTGATTTTGAAAGTCAAACTATCTTCTCGAGAGTCATTTGAAAATAAACTTTCTGACATCGATTTAGATTTTTCTCAAATCTATTGGCAACACGATAGGATATATATCCCGCGTAATTATAAAAAGAATTCTAATTATCCTCGTCTTATTATGCGCACCGAGATGTATGCAGTAGATAAACCAGCCAAATATAAGCTTATTTTGCGTCGACACATTGAAGATTCGGGTATAGACATTGTCGAGGAAACCACGATTAAAGACTACAAAGACACTGTCAATATTATTTTGCAGTTAGGCTTCAAGCCAAGCGCAGAGATTTCTCGTCGCCGCCAAGACATTATTATGGATGAAAATAATGTCATTTATCTTGACAAAATCGAAAATCTTCCAGGTTACTATGCCAAAATCGAGTCTAATCTTGCACCAGATGAATCTGTCGTTGAAGCTCGCCTTGATCTTGAGCGTACATTCAAAACCCTCGGCGAATCAAACTTTATAAATTCACCTTACGCTGAGTTATAATTTCTTATTTGCTTACCTAGCCTCTCGGTGGCTCGCCATCAGGCTCACCGAGTAATTTCTTAGACTTTATCTCGTAGCGCCGCCCATTCACTGGCGACACATAATAATCTTCATTCAAAAGATTTACAAACATGGTCAAATCTTTATCATCCATAATAATAATTGAACCATCATCATCAGTCATCAGCTCAAGTTGCATTTCATCAGCATAATCAAGTAGTTTATCTTGAGGCATCTCTTCAGCAATATCCATCGCCTGTACTTTTTTTAGAATCGGTTTCTTATCCGCAAGAAGGGAATCAAGTGTTAAACCTTCCGCAAACGACAGTTTATATTTTTCGGTCAATTCTTTCGCCTTTGCCTCAGCAATCACCTGTGACTTATAGTCGTACTGGAACAAATTTTCAAACTTTGCCTGGTTAAATACAATAATCGTACCGTCCACAATCGCTACTTGATTATCTTCAGGCATCTTGAGCGCAATTTCTGCCGAAAACGGCTCAAAACTCTCACCATTAATCTCCCAAGATGTCGCACCTTTAAGCGCCGACGAAGCTGGTAAAATCTTTGCGATATAAAAAGTTTTCATCCCGGTCTCACCTGGGTAAGTAAACTTTGCAATAATGCCTTTTACTTTTTTAAAGTCATATTCATTTTCTGAAAAATAATCGATATCTTTATATTCATTTTCAATTAAATGGATCAAAGTTTCTGCCCGCCCGACTTTGGAAAGGGAAGTGCGATATACAACTTTCTCCTCGCCGTCGGCTTTTTCATAATCGCGAACTTCCAAGCCCTTATCGGCTTCTTCAATAATATAATGTACCGCCTCTTGCATAAACATGGACTTCACCGCGCCAGTCAATTTATCCGAATACTTTATTTTATAGGGTGTGTAATTTTTGTTAAAGAGAAACAATTCCGCCGAAACATTGTTTTTTATCTCATCAATCTCATTTGCCCAGAGAAAGACATCAAATGGCTCATTTGTCATGACATCCCCACCCGATTTTTCAGAATTTTCCATATTTACCTCAACTTATTTTCCTCATTATATCATAAGTTTTAAGCGAAGCTGAATTTTATCTAAAATTCAGGCATGAAAAATCGCCGACAGACGACGAATTACCTTCTAATTATATCACAACAATAATAAAAAGTCAAGCAAACAGGGAAAACCCAAAACCAAAACAGGGAATGTTCGGTTATTACATCACAAAAACAGTAAAAATACAATCGAGTTTGTTCGGTAAAATAACAGGGGAGTTTTCCACAATGGTGCAAAACACGGTCAAAAAACGTTTTAAAAAAGTCCAAAAAAGCTCTTGCTTTTTGTTTCAAAATATACTAAACTGAAATCAGCGAACAATAAACAAAAACGCTAAACAAAATTGCACATTAAAAATGTTTGAGATCGACCATCTAGGAGCTTCGCACGCATTAAATTTAGCGAGATGCGAAAAAACAATCGTGCGCTCTTTCCTTAAAACACACCTCCCAATTAAAACTCTAATGGTTAACACAATAAGTCTCTCAACGGCTGCGATATATGATTAGCTTCGCGCTGGTAAATCGTGGTGGATTATATTGTGAGCAAACAAAAATCGAACAAAAACAAAACTGACGAAGTTTCTAGTTGAACGGTCTCAAACGATGTATAATATAGATATGGAGAAACTGCATACCCCAGTATTATTATCGGAAGTGCTAGCCAGTCTAAAACCGCATCCCGGAGAGAAATATTTAGATTTAACTGCCGGCTACGGAGGCCATGCTAGAAAAATTTTGGATGTAACACGACAATATAAAGGTTCAGTTTTAGTTGATCGTGACGAATTCGCCATTAATTACTTAAAAAACGAATTCCCCTCAACTGTCGAACTAAAACATACAGACTTTTATAATGCGGTGCTACAGTTAACCGAGTGTGGAAAGACTTTCGATTTAATACTCGCGGATTTTGGAGTTTCTTCTCCGCAACTAGATATGGAAGAGCGTGGGTTTTCATTTAAACACGATGCCCCACTTGATATGCGGATGGATAGACGGCAAACCTTAACCGCGAAAGATGTTATCAATAAACACAACGAAAGGGAGCTAGCAGAGATTTTTGTAAAATATGGCGAAGAAAAGCCAGGACGCGCTAAATTGCTAGCAAGAGAAATTGTACATCATCGCCCAGTCCAAACAACTAAAGAATTGGCCGAGATTATCGCGAGCAAATCACGATATTCTAAAACCCACCCCGCTACCAAAGTTTTCCAGGCAGTTAGAATTGTAGTAAACAGCGAGCTTGAGCAAATCGAAAAAACACTCCCGCTGCTACCTAAATTACTTAATAAAAATGGCCGCCTTGGAATTATCACTTTCCATAGTTTAGAAGACCGATTAGTTAAAGATTTTTTCAAAGAGGCAGAAAGCCACGGCGAAGAATCTGAATTGACCGTTATCACTAGAAAGCCAATTGTTGCGGAAAAAGTGGAGTTAGTTATCAACCCGCGAGCCAGAAGCGCCAAACTGCGAGTGGCAACGCGGAATTGATAAAACAAAAACAATAAACAAAAAGGAGGCAATATGCCAAAACAAATATTAGTTGCGAACAAATCTCGCAAGCAAACCGTCAAGGTTAATTTTCGCTAAAACCGGGCGGCTCTGCCGCCTGACATGGACCAGAGTGTGGTCCGCCAAAAACCAAAAGAGTTCACACGGAGAGTGTGAAAATGTATGACCTACCGGGAGAGCCTCTTTAGCTTACTTATAGCTCTGGCTAAAGAGGTCCCCGGACTAAGAAAAACAAAAACAAATAAGTATCAAGCGAGGAAAAAATGATCAATCAAACTACCTACGTCACGAGACGAGAAGCATTCGGAGGAAATAGTTTTGCTCGTAATCGTAACACTGTCCGTCACACTAAGAAGAGTCTTGGCTCAATTTCTCAAATCGTTATTGTAAGTATGCTTACTTTAGTTTTTGGTTTAATTTATGTTGCTGAGGGGACCAAAGCTACTGGTTTTGATTATGAATTATCAAGTGTCGAATCTGAAATTTCAGAAATGAGTGCCAAAAAAGATGACCTTGCTGTCGAGAAAGCTCGTCTCACCTCTGTTGCTGCTGCCAAGAATAGTACGGTTGCCGCTGTCATGGAAGACGCTACGGTTACTGGCTATGTTGCAGAATAAAATTGAAAATCATCGTTTCAAAATTTTAAGAGGAGTTATTTTTGCCACACTAGCTATTATTCTAGTGCGGCTATTTTTTATTCAAATTATTGAACACGGTGATTGGGTATCAAAGGCCGAAAAACAACATACTTTGCTAGAAACAATTACCGCAAAGCGTGGCGAAATTTACATGATGGATCATGGCGAACCTGTTGCTGTTGTTTTAAACCAAACTACTTACCAAGTCATAATCGATCCAACTGTTACTAAAAAAGAAGACGTCGAAAAAGTTATAAATACATTTGTGAAAGATTATGTTGTTGTAGACCTTGATGAGGTTTACAAAAAAGAGGGGCTCAGATACTCAATCGTTGCCAGAAACGTGCCTCATTCTGTTGCCGAGGAAATTGTTAAAGCTGAAGTGCCAGCTATTTGGCTCAAAAAAACCAATCAGCGCGTGTACCCCGAAAGTGAACTTGCCGCAAATGCTCTCGGTTTTGTTAACGCTGATGGTATTGGTCAATATGGTATCGAAGGGGCATTGAACGATATTTTGTCAGGTAAAGATGGGCTCTTAAAAACCACCGCTGATATTAATAAAGTCGCTCTCTCTATTGGGAACGATAATATTAAAATTCCTGCTGAAGATGGAAAAAACATCGTTCTTTCTATTGATCGCGGTTTTGAGCGTGGCATTGAAGAGATTACTAGCGCCGCTTTGGCGGAAAGCGCAGCTACTAATGCCGCTGTCCTCGCTATGAATCCAAATACTGGTGAAATTCTGGCTATGGCTAATCTTCCTAGTTACAACCCAGGTAATTATGGTAACGTAAAAGACGCCTCGGCTTATATTAATTACACTACTGAAGTTCCTTATGAACCAGCTTCAGTTTGTAAAAGTTTTACATTTTCTGCCGCCATCAACGAAGGCAAAATGACACCAGACACCACCTACACTAATCGTGGCTATGAAATTATCGACAACAAACCTATCAATAACGCCGAAAAAAGAGCCTCTTTGAACGGCACTATTGATATGCGCACTGCTCTTTATTGGTCGCTCAATACTGGCTCAATTCATGCTCTCAAACTACTTGGTGATAGTACTAATGAAATTACCGTCTCCGCTCGCGAAAAGCTCTATGACTATTATTATAATAAATTTCGACTCGGTCAATCCACGGGAATTGAGTTATATGAATCTAAAGGATTTATCTGGGAGCCAAACGCAGAAACTTACGGTCTTAATGCTGCTTATGCTAATATGACTTTTGGTCAAAATCTAAATCTCACCATGGTACAGGTCGCTTCCGCTTTTTCCGCCGTGGTTAACGGCGGTACCTATCATAATCCTACGATAGTGAAAGGCGCTCTCGAAGGAAATAAAATTACACCTCTATCAACAGAATCTGTAGCAGATAAAATTCTTACAGATGAAACCAGTGCTACTATGCGTGATCTCTTAGTTAACAATCGCAAGAACAAGGTTCTTCGAGGGATTGACCGTTCTGGTTATTCCATTGGTGGCAAAACTGGTACTGCTCAAGCTATCAAAGACGGGGCTTACACTATGAACGAGTTTATTGGTTCGTATGCTGGGTTCGTAGGGACTGCGGGGGAGTTGCCAAAAATTGTAATAATGGTTAAAATGTGGGGAGAGGGACAACATATTGAAGGGAACAAGGACCCAATGTCTCTGTTTGATTCGCTTTCAAATTATGCAATCGACTATTTTAAAATTAAACCAGGAGTTTAAAATTAATGAGCATTAACGACGAAATTTTTTATGGATTATTACTAGCTTTAGCTGGGTTCCTTTTTTCGATGGCTTTAACGCCATTTTATACACATTTTGCTTATAAATATAAGTTTTGGAAAAAACAGAAGAAAACTACTGTAGACGGTAAAGCGCTCCCTATCATGTCAAAACTTCATGCACATAAATTCAAACATGTTTTTCCAACCATGGCTGGGCTTATTGGAGTTATTGCCGTCACGGCTGTTACCTGGATCTTTAATTTGGATCGTGGCCAAACTTGGCTACCACTTGTCGGTTTTCTTGGTGGCGCCCTGGTGGGCGTGATCGATGATGTTATCAATATATTTGGCTCAGGCCGAGGTGCAGCAGGGCTTCGAGGTCCAGTTAAATTTTTTCTAATCACCGTTGTGGGCGTAGCTTTAGGATGGTTTTTTGCCGTTAAACTTGGCTGGACTAGCATCCTTGTTCCATTTTTTGGTAATTTCGAGATTGGCATAGTCGCTATGATTATTATTTTTGCCTTTGCAGTTGTTGCAACTTCTAATGCGGTTAATATTACCGATGGTCTTGATGGGCTCTCTGGGGGGCTTTCGATTATGGCTTATGGTGCTTTTGGTGTTATCGCGCTTTTTCAGGGCAATATGTTGCTGTTTGGATTTTGTATGACGGTAATTGGTTGGCTCCTATCATACGTTTGGTTCAATGTCCCGCCTGCTCGTTTTATGATGGGGGATACTGGCTCTTTTGCTCTTGGTGCTGGGCTTGGCGTAGTAGCTATGATGACAAACTCATTTCTCTTGCTTCCAATTATTTGTCTCCCAGCGGTTATTGAGACAGGCTCTAGTCTTATTCAGCTAATTTCTAAAAAATTCTTTCACAAAAAAGTTTTTATTTCGGCTCCACTACATCATCATCTTGAGGCTTTAGGTTGGGGAGAAGCTAAAGTTGTTATGAGATTTTGGATTATTGCTGGTGTTTGCGCTATTGTAGGTGTCTTTATTGCTGCTACTGGAGGCGCAATCTAAATGGCTACTCGTAAACATAAGTCAGATTTGGTGATTCTGTTCTCAACACTCGGTCTTATGGCACTGGGCCTTATCGTGATTTATGCGATTGGGCCAATGCGTGCAAATGTCTTAAATAATACTTATGGCGCTAGTTATGACTCGAATTACTTTTTTTTAAATCAACTACGTTCGGTGGCTTTATCCTTGATTGTTTTTTTTGCCGCTTTCAAGTGGATTCCATACAAATATATTAAAAAATTTGCTAAGCCTATTATGATCGCCGCACTCATTATGTCAGCCTTACTTTGGGTGCTGGCTTTAGCGGGTTCTAGTTTAGCTAAATGTGAACTTGGTGAATGTCGATGGTTCAACTTTGGACCTGTCAGTTTTCAACCAGCCGAATTCTTGAAACTTGCTCTAGTCGTTTATCTTGCTGATTTTCTTGCTCGTAAAAAAGAGGAAGGGAATATTGGAAAATGGAAAGAATTTTGGTTGCCGTTGCTTGTTGTTTGCGGCTTGTCGTTATTTTTAGTGGTCATTGCTCAGGGCGATCTCGGTACTGGTGTTGCGCTTATTGCAATTATTTTTAGTACTCTATTTGTTGTTGGTGTCCCCACCAAACAATACCTTATTATGTTGGCTTTAGTCTTAACAGTTGCTACTCTGGCGGTTATTACTTCCAGTCATCGAATGGAACGTGTCGATGCTTGGCTTACTACGCTTTCAGGAGGCGAAAGTACAGACTCTACTTATCATATTGATAATGCCATGCTTGCAATTGGTGTTGGGGGATTTTTCGGTGTTGGTATAGGTAATTCTGTTCAAGCAACTGGTTATTTGCCAGAATCAATCAATGATTCTGTCTTTGCTATCATGGGTGAAACATTTGGGTTTGTTGGTCTTTTTTTGGTTATTTTGGTGTTTGGCGCGCTTCTCGTACGTATTCTTAAGACTGCCGAAAGAACTCCTGAACTTCAAGAGCGTTTATTTGTAGGCGGAGTTTTTGCGTGGACTCTTGCTCAAGTAGTAGTTAATATCATGGCTATGACTAGTCTTGTGCCAGTCACAGGGATTACTTTACCGCTCCTTTCTTATGGTGGTACAAGTATGATCTTTTTAGCTTTTGCTATGGGCTTAGTTTTGCAACTTTCGTGTTATACTAGTAGAGAGGTAGATATAGAAAATGAAAATACTAGTAGTCGGCGGGGGGTCAGGAGGACACATTACTCCAGCCGTCGCCGTCGTTCGTGAAATTCTAAAAGAGAAGCCCCGTACTGGGATAGAATTTTGGACCGACTTTAAATATTACAAGAACGTTACTAAACTTACAACCGAAATAGGTGTTGCATGGGGTGAAAAAGCTTTTCGGAAAACTCCATACATTCGTGTTCGTCGATTACCGGCTGGTAAATTTCATCGTTACGCGAACTGGACTTTCAAGGATTATTTTGTTAATTTTGACACAACTCTAAAAGATCTTATTTTTGGTAATATTTTTGGCTTTTTTGGCTTTTTTGCGGGGATTTTTACTAGCTTTTTCCGTTTATTATCTAAAAGCACTCGCCCAAATGTTATTTTCTTGAAGGGGGGCTATGTTTGTCTGCCAGTTGGGCTTATTGCTCGTTTTTTTAAAATTCCTTATATAATTCACGAATCTGATGCTATTGCTGGCCTTGCTAATCGGATTTTAATGAGCAAAGCACGCAAAGTTGCTTTCGGTATGCCTCTTTCCGATGATGTCACTACTGCTCATCCAAATTATGTTTGGACTGGTATACCGGTCAGCCCCGAATTTAAAGAGGTGACGCCTACTCGTCAGCTCTCTCTTAAAAAAGCTTTTTCTTTTAATCCTGAAAAACCTTTGGTCGTTATAACTGGAGGCTCTCAAGGTTCCAAGAATCTCAATGAGGCCATTCGCACAATTCTTCCAGAACTAATTAAATTCACATCCGTAGGTTTAGTTGCTGGGCGTAAACATTATGAAGATATGGTAGATCTTAAGAAGTATGAAAATTGGGATAAAGCTAGTCTTGATTCTAATTTCCGTATGTGGGAATTTAACACTACAATGGATGAACTTCTTGGTGCTGCAGATGTAATCGTTTCGCGTGCTGGTGCTACTACAATCGCCGAAATGGCCGCCCTCAAAAAGGCTACGATTCTTGTTCCGTTCGAACGTTTGCCTGGTGGACATCAGGTCAAAAACGCCGAACGGCTCGAAGCCGCCCATGCCGCAGTGGTTATTAAAGATTCCGAAATGATGAAAGAACCTAGTAAACTTTTAGAAGCCATTCGTCACTTAGTAAAAAGCTCCCGTGAACGCGCCAATATGGCCGATCGTCTGCACGATGAGGCTCGTGCTGACGCAGCAAAACGTCTTGCAGATATTATTTTAGAGGAGGCATGAGATGATAAAACGTGGGCGGGTAACAGCTTCAAATAAAGCTTTCTATAAAAAGCCAAGTGACGAAAATGGGGTTGGCACTATTCGTCCAGAATTAGTTCGTCGCAAGCTTAATCGTAAATCGCCCCTCAAAACTGGTCGTACTATTGCCGAAAAAAGGGAACATCTCGAAACTGCTAATGAACGTGCCGCTGCTCGTAGTAAGGACAAACGAAGGAGAGCCTACCGTATTATTTTTACAATTATGGGTTTTGTTCTTATTGTCGTAATTTTGTTAGGGCTCTATTTTACTTTTCGTAATGCCGAGCTCGAACTTGCTGTTATAAACTCTGGGGATCAGTCTTCAAGACCTACCATTGAAATTATCGACGAAGAATCTACTTCAATCGGAGGTCATCTTAGTGCGCGGATGGTTGAATTTATCAATCAATTGTCAGATGGCCTTCGCGAATTTGGTCTAGTTCCAGTTAAAGCCGTTATTCCAGCCACCTCGATTCGCCAAGTCAACTTTTATCTCGATGGTTATACTGGATTTATCAAAACTACCATTGATCGCGGGGCTGGTGTAACCGCTGAAGATATAAAACGATTGCTTAGCTATCTTGAAGAGCAGGGGATTATTGATTTTGAATATCTCGATGTTCGTCTTGATGGTAAGGCTTATTATAAATAATCAGTAAATAAGAGGGAATCGGATGAAAATAAGGAACTTCCCAGCTTTTTATAATGCTAATTCTCTTCTCTTCTGTTCGGTTTTTGTTCTATAAAAAATAAGTTTCGTAAATATAAAATCGCGTAAATTTTTTTAAAACACAGAGAAAAACTTTAAAAAGGGAAATAAAAACGGGGAAATGTCAAATTTATAAAAATCTCCAAAATCCGAAATTTAGCAAAATTAATGAAATTAGGGTTCGATGAGGATTAACTTAAAAAGTAATTTCATCAGGCGTTTCTATGAATGTTAATTATTAGACTTCTGGGTATCATTCATATATGTAGTAATTTTGCGAACCGAGGGATTGGTGCGACGACGCTACTCCTCCTTAAAATCGAACGCTACTTCTTTAGAATCAATTACTGGGGTTTTACGGTAAGAGTAAGAATATAATACATCATTATAGTCATTTTCCAGGTTTATAGCATTATTCTATCCTAGAATACGATAACTTAAGCGTCTTAGATCTAAAGTGATTATGTCTTAAAATCTATATTGTGCGACATTAAACTTATGTTTGGGCTTGGACCAATTTGTCCTCGTTTTATTAAAAAGTCGGACTTTTGATCCGACTTTTGGGAGGTTTCATTTTTCTCTTTTAACGTTTTATTGTTAAGATTCCATCTACTGAATTGTCCTTGGCCACATATTCATCAGGATTTTTGATTGGTTCCGACAAAGAAATTGGCTTATTCGATGGTTGTATCTGTGCAACAGATTTTTCTTGATATTCCACCTCTGGCCTAACAGGGGTAGAATTTACTACATTCTTTTGAGTGGTAATAGATGGTGCTACAGGGGTAGCAGTATTTAAAGGAGATCGTTTTCCCCTGTTTTTTGCCTTATTATTCTTGGGTTTTTTGATTTTCCCTTCCTTTTCGTTTTTAGGTTTATTTTCTATTTTTACGATTCGGGCTAAGTCTTTTAGGCCTAATCTTTCTTTGCCTTCAGCTTCATTGGGGCTAAGATTTTGTCTACGGAAATCCATTTGTGGGGTAGGGGTTTTGAAGTTCGGTTTTTGTTCGGGCAAAATTGGACGAAAAACAGGTTTTTCAGAACTATTAATCACTAGTTTTGGCTCGTTTTGTCGACCTGAATCTGACAGCTCTTTTTTATACTTTTCAGACTGTTCAATTGTGGCTCTAATTTCTTGCTCTACTTCCATTCGTGAACGAGCGTAATATTCACGCGAATGGGCAATAATGGCATCCATATTGTCTTTAGGCGAATCTGGAATCGAAAGAGTTGTAGCGGAGAAAGCTGGAACCTTCTCGCCGTTTATGATCATTGATATTACAAAATGGCGGTTGCTGAGTTGAATAATGTCGGATTCTCCAAAGGTCGGCTCAAATTGTTTTATAAGCACAGGGGCGTCATCGGCTGAGACGCGAAAAGAAATAGTTGTACCAACGTTGCCAAACACCGCATCGCGTACAGAATCAGTCATTTGCGCCACGTATTGGTTTGCTACGGTCAAATTTAGTCCATACTTACGAGCTTCCGAAAGAATTACCGCAAACGAATCAGTTGCAAAATTTTGGAACTCATCTACGTATAGATAGAACGGTCGTCTATTTGCCACATCGGGAATATCAGAGCGTGACATTGCTGCGAGCTGAACTTTGGTGACAAGGAATGCACCAAGAATCGCGGCATTATCTTCGCCGATTAGCCCCTTTGACAAATTAACTACCAAAATCTTTCCTTCATCCATAATTTTTCGAATATCAAAAGATGATTTTTCTTGACCGATAATGTTACGAATGATTGGATTAGCTGTAAAAGCCCCTACCTTGTTTAGTACTGGCGCAATAGACTCATTTACTTGTTTTTCATTCCACTGGCCAAATTCATGTTTCCAGAATTGGAGTACCGTAACGTCTTTACAATAATCCAAAGTTTCTTTTCTGAAATCTTTATCCGTTAGTAGACGTGAAATATCTAGCAAAGTCGTAGATGGTCTATCGAGTAGCGCCAGCAGGGTGTAACGGAGAATATGTTCTAGTCTTGGACCCCAAGAATCTCCGAACATTCGCTTTAGCACTCCAATTACTTCTGAGCAGATATTCGGCTTTTTGGCTGGGTCGGAAACTTCAAGCGGGTTGAATGCTACCGGGAAAGCTGTATCTGCAGGATTAAAATATACTACATCTTTTATCCGCGATTCAGGGATAAAACGTAAATTATCAATCGCAAAATCCCCGTGAGGATCAATTATACAATATCCCTGGTTATAAAAGATGTCTGAAAGCGCCAAAAGTTCAAGCATTCCGCTTTTTCCTGCCCCAGTTTGACCAATAATATAAACATGACGCGAACGATCGCGGCGCAATAATCCAAATTGATGATTAATTCCTCGGAAGTTGGTTAAACCAAAAGCTGAAATATTTTCATCAATTGAAACATCTCCAGTTAATACAGGCAACTTTGCTGGCGGTTCAGCGGTTTTGGAAGAAGCCCAAACAATATTTGGAGTTTCTACGGACGTATGTGGTAAATGATAGACTGATGCTAGCTCGGAAATATTTAAAATGAAGCCACGATTAGAAAATTGCCTCATTTTATAGGCATCTAAGTCTGCTGCATTAAAACTCCCCCCTAGTTGCTTAAAGCCGTTTAGATTTGTCGAATTGTATTGTTTGAATGTTCCGACCAAAGCCTGCATATTAAGTTTAGCGTCGGTTTCGTCTTGGCCTAAATAAGCTAAGCGTATTTTTACTTCATAACCGAGTTTTGTAGCTTTTTCTTCGGCTTTTGCGATTCTGGTCTTATCTCTTTCGGATAGTTCGATTTTGGTTTCAGAAGTGCTTCCGCCAGCTGGTGGCCTAAAAAGTGCCCCAATAGCCTCAACTATCCAAGTCCAATCAAAACCAGTTCCGCCAAAAATTGAATGTTTGCCAGATTTAACTTTTTGGACCCACTTATCGGTCGTTTCTTTGTGCCAATCATCTGGGATTGGTCGTGCTAGAATTTGAATCCAAAGTTCCTCAGTGTTATCGGGGTTCAACTTAGCTAGAGTACCAGTAATACCAGCCAGTGGATCTACTTCAAAATTGTCAAAAGTTTTGATCGGTAAAGCTTCATCATCGACCAGCCCAAGTTCAGCCGAGTAATTTATAGGATATTTATTTCGATTATCCACATAATCTTCTTTCATCTTGTAAATTTGTACTGTTGGATATTGCGAATAGATTTGTCCTTCCACAAAACTTTGTAAAACTTTTGGAACCCACACATAGAATCTGATTTGTCCAGCAGTAGATACAATTTCGAAAGATAAATGTTCTTGTACTCCACCAGAGTTTTTTAACTCTTGCTTGTCTCTCAGAATTCCATGTAAGGATGCAAACAATTGCTCGGCCGCAAGCTCTTTCTTGTCGTTCTCGCGCGGAATTTCAAGCATCAAAAGTACTGAATCAACATTTAGAATCTTTAATTTGTTCAGCTTTTTATAATTACGATAAGTTAAAAATGCCAAAATCACCACTACTGGTATCCAGAATATCGGCATTAAAACAAAATGTATGACAGTATCCATATATAAAGTATAACACGTATATGTTAGTTTTTAAGCTAATGTATATAAATTTTTATCGACTTTCTTGAAAAGATTTTTATTTTGTAAATTAAGCAAAATGGTCGTTTCTTTAACTTTGCGTACTTTGAGGACTTGTTTTACAACTTCTTCGCGCGTCATAGGGGTTGAGGATTTTTCGAGAATTGATTTTATGATTTCAGAAATAGTTCCTTTTTTGTATCCCCATGAATTAAGAGCATAGATACCTCGCCCGATTAAAACAAAACGAGAGTCTTTAATTAATTCATTATGAATTGCTTGTATGGTTACATTTTTGCGTTTGAAATTTGATTCTTTTATTTCGTTTGCGATGTCTGAAAAATGCATTGGCTCTTTTTTGGATTCAAGAATTACGAAAATCTTGTCTCGGATATTCTTTGGGTTTACTGCTGGCCACTTAGCTAATCCCCAAAGACCATTTAAGGTAGCAAGTAACTTAGAAATTGACGCTACTGCTTTTATATGGTCAGGGTGCTCATAATCTAGCTTACTGTCAAGCTCATCGATGGTCATAGGTGCTTTATTTTCTTTTATGATTTTCACAATTTCGTCAACTCGTCCACGAATTACTCGACTGTCGCCATATTCTGCGATCCCCACCGCCGCATTATAACTATCGTTCTCTTCTACAACAGTTAAACCTTTCGAAAAAGTAGCAATAAAATAAATGCCAGTTTTTTCAGATGCAGTTGTGATTTTTCCATATACTTTATCGGCCAAATCCGAAAGTTTTGCTACTCGCCCCATTTCAGTCAGGTTGCGAATCAATATTTTTTCAGCAGCAGCAAGTTCGGGTATTTGATTTTCTTCTGCGGAAATCTGAAGGCGAATCAAAATGGCTTTTTCGAGTTGTCTTACTCGTTCCCTGGTAATAGATAACATTTCGCCAATTTGCTCAAGTGTTTCTTTGTTGCCTCCCAAACCGAAACGCCGCGAAATAATTTCGCGTTCACGCTCTTGTTCGATAATTTTCAGGCTGCCGGATATTGCATTTTTTAGGATTTCCGCATTTTGGTCCATCAATTTTTCCTCGTTCCACACCCCTGTTAGTAATATTAATTTATACTATAATATCATAAGTTTGGCGCTATGTCAACTATGAAATTATCAACTTTACAAACCTATTGTAACACACTTTTTACAAAGTCTGAAAAAAATTATAAAAACAAAATATTATCAAGACAGTTACAATATTTTGCTTGAACTATTTTTTGACCAAAATAAGCGTAGAAGCTATTTCTTAGTAGTGCTTTTTCGTCCGCCTCTTACTCCCCGTCGAGTTTTTGTGGTCTTACGCGGAGCTTTAGGCTTGTTTTTGAGCATTTCTTCTGCTTGTTCACGGGTGATTGACTTAGGATCGATATCCTTTGGTATTTTTACATTATTGCGACGGCCTGGTCCTTTTACGTATGGTCCATATGCTCCATTGATAATTTGAATTTCGCCCCAATCTGCAATCATTGAATCAATTTTTTTTTGGTAAAGTGATAATACATCCTCTAAAGATACAGTATATGGATCAAATTCTTTCATCGGGATATTATACTTACCCCCCTTTAAATATGGCCCAAATGGTCCACTAGCTGCAATTAATTCTGTACCATCAGGGGCCTTACCAAGCGTACGCGGCAAAGCCGGTAAAGTTAATTGCTTTAATGCTTGTTCTAGAGTTATTGTTTTTACAGATTTTCTTTTTGGCAAAGGCGCAAAACGTGGTTTTTCTTTAGTCTCTTTTTCATTGTCTCCCAATTGAATAAAACCACCGCTTTTGCCAACTTTGGCATAAATCGGCTTACCAGTTTCAGGGTCATGCCCCAATAAGCGAGCGTTATTATATCTTTCTACACCGTTCGCTACTAATACTGTGTCTCGAAATGGCCCATAAAAATCTTTTAGCATTTTGACTCGCTCTAATTTTGCATCAGCTACCAAGTCTAAATCTTTTTCAATATTTGCAGTGAATTTATAATCCACGATATTTTTAAAGTTATCTGTCAAAAATCCAGCCACCAGCTCACCAATCGGAGTTGGGATTAATTTTCCTTTGTTTGCTCCGAATTTTTCCTTGATGAGAATTCTCTCGATAGGTTTTGCTGGCCCTTCTTCCTCTCCGAAAGTTTTATTTTGTAAAATATTTTGGGTATTTTCTTCAGAGTCGTTATTTGTTGGTGTAACTTTCAGTTCGATAACTTCGCGCTCTTCTCCCTCAGATTCGCCTTTTATGACGTAATTTCGTGCCTGGATCGCTGACATGATTGAGGCATAGGTGGATGGTCTCCCAATACCGAGCTCTTCTAATTTTTTAACCAAAGACCCTTCGGTATAACGAGCTGGTGGCTTAGCAAAAGTTTGTTTTGCTGTAAGGCCTAGGCACTCCATCTTGTCACCTTTTTTGACTTTCGGAAGTTCCAAATCTTTGCTCTTGCCATAAACTTTCAAAAATCCGTCAAAAATTACTACTTCGCCTTTAGCTGTAAATTTGGGGCGAATAATGTTACTGGAAGAGGCTTCCCACGAGGATTGAGTAGGAGAGGAAGCGGTGACGGGTTTTACCCCATTTGTCGTTAATGAAATAGTAGTTTTGGCAACTTTAGCATTTGCCATTTGGGTGGCTAGCGTCCTTGCCCAAATTAATTGGTAAAGTCGTTTTTCGTAAGGGTTTTTCCCTGCGTTTGTGACTGCGATATTGGTTGGCCGGATTGCCTCATGTGCTTCTTGTGCCGAAGCGTCCTTTGTTTTAAAATGTCGCACTTTGAGATAATTTACTCCAAAATTCGTTTTGATGTAGCCAGAAATCGCTGTAATAGCCTGGGCGGAAAGATTTAAAGAGTCAGTTCGGTGGTAAGTAATAAGCCCAGCTTGATAAAGTCCCTGTGCGGCGCTCATAGTGGTTCGTGAAGAAAACCCAAGCTTGCTGTTTGCTTCGATCTGTAAAGCCGCCGTTGTAAAAGGCACCGGATTGGCTTTTATTCCTTCTGCCTCTTCAACATCCTCAACAACAAAATTCGACCGCGAAAGTTGTTCCAATAATTTGGCGGCAGATTCTTCATCCTCAGGAGCATTGCCATCATATGTCGCAGTGAATGATGAATGAGGTGTATCTTTTAAAATAAAATTGCCAGCAATTTTAAAAGTGAATTTGCTATCAAATTTCTCGATTTCTTTTTCGCGTTCTACTACTAGACGTAGAGCTGGTGATTGTACTCGTCCTGCCGAAATTGCTCCAGGCACTTTCTTTCGCACAATATCCGACAAATCGTACCCCACTAGCATATCAAGTGTCTGGCGTGCTTGTTGTGACGCTACCATGTCCATATCGACGGTTCGCGGATTTTTGATGGCATTTTCGAGTGCTAGTTTGGTGATCTCATGAAAAGTAATTCTAGCCGTATCTTTCGGCAATTTCAATACTTCGCACAAATGCCATGAAATCGATTCACCTTCACGGTCTTCATCGGTTGCAAGCCAGATTTTTTCTGCTGTTTTGGCTTCTTTTTTGAGTTCAGTGATAATAGGTTTATGTCCTGGGTCTATCTCATAAGTCACGTCGAAAGTGTTTTTATCAACTTTCGTATCCTTGCGAATGTGTCCTACGCTCGCAAGCACCTTAAAATCCTTACCAAGATATTTTTCGATCGTGTGCGCTTTTGCTGGGCTCTCTACTATCACTAAATTTTTTGCCATATAACTATGATATCATAGCTCGTCAAGCACAAACAAAAAAGCCTCAGGTAAGGGTGGGCATCACCTGAGGCTATTTTGGCCCTCTAACGCTTCTCTATGATACCGGGAGAACCCCGGAAGCGTAACCCACCTCACACAAATTGGGGCCCGCCGGTTAGAGGGATTGCTAAGCTTTCGAAAGTATCCTTTCAAAAGTGGAGGTAATACTTATTAGTCTTTAAACCTTTGAAGAAATTTAAAGCCCGAAAGGGTTTCAAAAGCTCGCAATTTCTGCTACACTAGGAGTAGTATAGCTGAAATTATAACTTATTTAGGTGCGGTGTGGCACATTTTTTCGTGCCAACTGTGCTAATTATATCACGGGAGAAAAAATATGTCAACACTTTTTTCACACTTTTTTGAAAAAATCAACCAAATTTCACCCCTAGAACAAGATTTTACAGAGGTGTTAATGTCTATTGCGCTTAAGCCTAAGATATTATATTTTTATGGCAAAATACCCGAAAATATGGTCAAAAATAATAAACCTATGCGCCCTAAAACCGTGGCGATTGTTGGTTCGCGTCATAATACTAAATATGGCGAAGAGGTTGCTTATGAATTAGCTTATCAACTCGCTAAGCATGGTGTAATTATTGTTTCTGGACTGGCCTATGGTATTGATTCTATTGCTCACCGAGGCTGCCTTGACGCTGGCGGTATCACCCTGGCTGTTTTAGGCACGAGGATAGATAATATCTATCCCAAAAATCACCAGTCGCTTGCTACAGAAATCTTAGAAAAAAACGGGGCAATTATCAGCGAGTATTCGCCATCTAATTTGCAAGACGCTCCTTTGGCTCCAGGCGAAGCTGGTTGGGACGGTTTAAACTGGGTAAGTTTTGATAAAAATAACGAATCTTTATTAAATAATCGTTTCCAGCGTCGTCGGATTGATCCTAAACTATCCTTTCTTTTTCGGAATCGGTTAATTGCTGGACTTTCTGATGCGGTAGTCGTAATAGAAGCAGCTGAGCAATCTGGTTCTCTTAATACTGCCACGCACGCTTTAAATCAAGGTAAAGAGGTGTTTGCTGTCCCAGGAAATATCACTAATCCTTATTCTCGGGGTTGTAATAAGCTAATTAAGCAAGGAGCTATTCCTTATACCGAGCCCAAAGACATTCTTGAACTCTTTTTCCCTGAAGAATATCTCAAAAAACATCAAAAACTTCATCAGGCCAAACTCTTTGGTGATACCGATGTTGAGACCTTGATTTTGCAGGTCTTAGCCAGTGGCGTTCGTTCGGGTGAAGAAGTTATGGTGAAAACTCATCTGCCACCAGAGGTTTTTAACCAGACTATTGCTCTTCTTGAGATCAAATCTCGTGTTCGTGCTTTAGGCGCAAACAAATGGGTTATTTTATAAAATTATCAATTTTTTCAGCTACCGCAGATAAAACTTCTGGCAACTGAGCTTTTTCTTCAGGGGTAAACCGTGACAAAACGAAATCAATATCGCTCATTTTACGCCTCAACTCGTCGTTTCTTGTTCCGATCCGAATCCGTGCATAATCAGGAGTACCAAGTGCTGAGTCAATCGATTTTAGCCCGTTATTTCCGCTAGCTACTCCTGTAGAACGAAAACGAATTTTGCCAAATTCAAGGTCAAAATTATCGCAGATTATTAAAATGTCAGAGGTAGAGATTTTGTAATATCTCATATATTCATACACTACTTTACCAGTCTCATTGTAAAATTCTTGTGGTTTAATAAATAAAACATCACCTATACGGCCACACAAAGCCCCTAGGCGAGGTTTATCCCCCCAACTCGCCTGATACCGCTTAAAATAAAAATCCAACGCCAAAAAGCCCGAATTATGCCTCGTAAAGTTATATTTATCACCTGGATTCCCAAGTCCAACGACTAGTTTCATGCCCCTATTATAGCAAAAATCAAAACAATGTATAAAAAATGCCCCGCCTATAAATAAGCGGGGCAAACAGTTAGGTATGTATAAAATTATGACTCGAAAGCTTTTTTGCGATATGTTTTGCGGCATCAGATCGTACGATTTCGCTGGATTCATTAAATGAAACTACAGCCACCAGCGGATCTCCAGCTAATTTGCTTGCTGAGTAGCTGAGTCCGTTACTGGTTTTGTTCAAATGTGGGTTGGTCGTTTGGCTAGGATCACCAAGAATTACAATTTTACTACCATTCCCGATTCGAGAAAGTAAAGCCCTTGCCTGTCCGCGTTCCATATCCTGAAATTCATCAAAAATCATAAACGAATTCTCAATCGAACGACCGCCCATATAAATTACAGGTTCAAATTCAAAATAACGTTTACGATATTCTTCTACAGTGGCTTTAATAGATGCAAAATCAGGTGTTCCGCTATTCCTTTTTCCTCTTTTGGATTCACATTCATCAATAAAGTAGGATTTTGCTCCGATATTCATCAATCGCACCACTGATTCAAGATTATCCAAAATCGGTGCAGCTTGAGGAAGGATTTTTTCAATTTTGTCGCCTTTTAGAAAACCAATTTCTCGTCCTAATGCTCCATCGCGTGGGCAAACAAAAATTCGATCATATTGTTTGTCAAGTACTTGGGCTAGTGCTGCTGCCACGGCACAGAAAGTTTTGCCAGTTCCAAAAGTGCCAGACGCAATTACGATAGGTAGTTCGTCCACTGGGGCGAGTAATGCATCAAATAACATTGCTTGCCCAGGAGTCTTAGGATAAAATTTGCTAAAAGCTGGGTGGTTGATCTTTGTGAATCTAAGCGGGACTATTGCTTCCCCATTAAATCTTCCAATATTTTGGTAAGAGCTATCAATTTGACCACAAGGGTTAAACAATAATTCTACGTATTGGTTTACAACTAAGGATCGATTGGGAAAAAGTTCATCCCAAATTTGTTTAGGAATAGAGCGGTTTGTCCACCAATAGCTAGCGTAATCGTCCGGGAATGATACTTGAATTCTGCCAGTATAGACCTCGGGATTTATTCTTGCGACATCGATTCTATTGAACGTCGCGAGTGTTGCGAGCTGGTCACTCCCAGTCATAATCGCCACACTGTCTTTGTCTAAATCTCTCTGCAAGGTTTTTGCTATTGCAATTGCATGAAATTTTGAACTAGTGTATTTTTCTTCTGAGCTGTGCGGGATACCTCTAAAAAATGGATTTTCCGGGAAATCTCTAAATTTCATCGTCATCCCATTCTCAAAAGTATATATGTCGCTACCACTCCTATTCATTTCTTCCGTGATTGTTCCGAAGATCGCAGTTAGTTCACGACAGGCCTCTCCGCGGCTAGTCTGTTCATTAAAAAAATCCAACACGCGGTAGATATAAAACGATGGAATATAGAGAATATCAGCCTTCTTCTTAGTGCCTCTATTCGGGGTCAAAAAACTTGGGTCTCCGATTAAGACATCTAATCCAGGCACGACGCAGCTATGAAAGCTACCTTGGCCCATAAAAACACCTCCTGTTTTTTAAATAGCTCTACAACTAAAAATGCCACCGACTGAATATCGTGGCCCACCAAGTTGCAGATAATATCAGTATAGCACGTTTGCTAATCGTTTTTGAAAGAAAATTTAATTGGAGTCCCAATGAAGGGATATTTTTCGCGAATTTTACGCTCCAAGAACCTCTTCCACGACCAATGTAGAAGTTCAAGGTCATGCCCGTGCACGACGAACCAAGGTGGGCAGGTATCTGTTTGAACGATATATTTCGGTTTTGGGCGAGTGTTTTTAAGCCCGGCTGGCGCATGTTCAACGATTGCTGTCGCAAGAATCTTATTGAGCTCTGAAGTCTTAATTTCGGTATGCCTTGCCGCATCAATCTCGAGCGTGAGCTCAAAAATCCGGGTGGCATTCTGCCCAGTCTCCGAGCTAGTGAGAACTACTGGCGCATATGGCAAGAAATTGTAATCTTTTTCCAGTGCATCTAATAAAAAGTCCGCCGCGGTGCGATTTTTGATGTTTTCTTCACCGTAAAAATTCGTCGGTTCGGCGTTTTCGAGTAAATCGGATTTTGTTACCACCATAATAATTCCCTTGCCAGCCTCGACGATTTGCCCCGCAAGTGACTGATCTAGTTTGGAATGCGGCTCGGTAGAATCAACGAGGAGACAGCAAATATCCGCCTCTTCGATCGCGGCGAGTGTACGAATGGCTGAAAATTTTTCAATCCCCACCTCGCGTTTTCCAGGCTTGCGTAAACCTGCGGTATCCAAAATCTCAATCTCGCGCCCCTTGTATTTAATCTGAACACGATTCACATCGCGCGTCGTCCCCTGGCGGCTCGAAACCACCGCCTGCTGCTTCTTGCCGAGCGTGTTAAAAAGACTAGATTTTCCCACGTTCGGCCGCCCAATAAGTGCAACTTTAAGGGCGGGGGTGGCCGAAACCTGTTTTTGCGGGACCATAAGCTCGGCCGAACGGCCTTGAGTGTGTCCCGCAAAAATAGGTTCGGCCAGGACTCCCTCTTTCAACTTTGCAATTCCCTGGCCAGTCGTAGCGGAAACATAAAATGTATTTTCTGGTGCAACGCCAAGCGCCCGGAACTCAGTCAAAGGCAAAGATTCGCCGAGGTCGCACTTATTCAAGACTAGATACACTGGCTTTTTCGAACGGAGGGCATCTTTAGCGATTTTTGCATCACGATGGTCAAAATACTTGCTCGAGTCGAGCGTCACCAAAATCACATCTGCTGCCTCGATCGCATCTTGAATTTGATCCTGAATCGAAGCCTCAAAATCATCGGTTGGATCTTTCAGGCCGGCCGTATCAATTAAAATAAAAGAATTATCAATCGTGGTCATCACATTGTCGCGCGTCGTGCCCTCTTCGCGGGCTACGATCGCGATATTTTTTCGCGCCATGCGATTCAAAATAGACGACTTCCCCGCGTTCGTCTGACCAATCAAAGCTACAATCGGCAGTTTACTCATATCTTTATTATAACACAAAAAACACCCTCCGAAAAGGGCTTATACTATAATTATAGCACACTTTAGCTAAAAAGTCAAGATATGGTGACCTCGGCGGGAGTTTGTTTTTGCGTAAAACGCAAAAAAGCTCCTATGGAGCCTACAATAATAATGGTATAAAAGCCTACAGTGCACACCTTATAATCTAATACTATCATTTACAATATATAAATAAAATGTTATAATGTAAAAAGGTATTCAGTTGTAAAACTTATCGTACTTTACTATTTTTGAAAGGTTGGTGGTATGAATGTCAAGAAACTACGAATTGGATTTATTAAAATCCAGAGAACAAGACGCATTTCAGCGTAAGCAAGCAGCATTCCAGCGCTACAAGGAAGCGAGAGATCGTACCAGTGACATCCATGACGAAATGGAATCTGCATGGCAAGAACGTTCTTCCGCTAGAGAAGAAATGAATCGCGAATACGAAGAGATGCGAAGGAACAGTGAGCACTATCGTGAAGTTTGGGACGAATATGGTCGCATCCGCGACGATAACAA
Source organism: uncultured Candidatus Saccharibacteria bacterium (assembly GCA_946638615.1). GTDB lineage: Bacteria > Patescibacteriota > Saccharimonadia > Saccharimonadales > Saccharimonadaceae > Nanosyncoccus. The sequence goes on from CAMPBO010000001.1 coordinate 27,820, forward strand.
TTCTCGCATCGAATCCTTAAAATTGGAAGCCGATCGCGAACACCAGGAAATGATCAGCTGTTTTGACCAGGCTAGCTCCGAGTATGAATACGGAGACAAGTCAATGGCTCCAGTTTATTCTCAGGAAGGACACGAGCATAAAGAACGCAGAGACGAGCTTAACGCAGAAATCAGCGAACTTGCTCGAGAAGTCAAAGAAGCTAGACAGAATGCTGAGCGGCGCGCACCGAAAACCGATTCATCCGCATTCCACAGAGCAAAAGAAGCTTTTGAACGAGCAAAATCTCGCCATGAATCCATTCAAGCAGAGTTTAAACGCGCAAAAGCTGAACGCGATCGTCTTAAGGCTGAATTTGATTCTCTTCACGAGGAACATCTTCGCTTGAAGGAAGAATTCCAGAGAAAACTCGAAGAAATTAAATCAGCCAGTAAACGCGAACGCGACAGAACCCTCGATAGGGCTAATATTGGTTGGAGTGAACGTTCTACGGCAAAAATCGTAAAAAAGGCTGATGGAACTGTACAGATTTATCATGGTGGCATTGGTGGCGGAGATGGTTATGGTCATGGTCATACCGTGCTCGATCAGTTTGGCAACAAAACCTATGATAGGGATGCATTTGGGGCTCACGGATCTCAAAATTATGCAGATTCCTCGCTTCGCAACGGAACCTATCGTGGCACCTTCGATGGTCGTCCAGCCGTAATCAAGGTTAGCGATTCTGGAAATTCTGACCAGATTCAGATTTTCTACGGAGGAAAAGGTTCTCCGGATGGCCCTGGGCATAACCATGTCAATTACGTAAATGGTAAACTCCAGTTTTGGCGCGAGCATGGCGAAACTCTTTATCAGGATGATAAGAAAAACCAGATAAACAACCTCTAATTCGAAAGGATAGCGACGAAAGTTGCTATCCTTATTTAATTGTTATATAATATAGATATGAAAATCCTATCAAAAGAAGAAGTTGAAAAAATCGCAAGCTCATTTGATTTTGATGGCAAACTAACTTTTACCGATATGATTGACTTTGAACCAGATTGCAAAATTTATAAATTGGACAACGAAACTGAGGATAATTTTATTCTCATATGTCGCGACTATCAATTTGATGACACAGATGCCGAGGGGAGAATTCTTAATAATGAACTAGGGATCGCTATTCTTGATAGGCTAAAATGTAATAATAGTTATTTCTTAAGAACTAATGAATTTGATAGATTTGAATATGTATTTTCATTGGCTCGAATCGCTTAATAAAAAGAATCTCTAAGTCTGAAAATGATGGTGACCTCGGCGGGAGTTGAACCCGCGATTTTCTGGATGAGAACCAGACGTCCTAACCACTAGACGACGAGGCCAATGAAGTTATTTTAGCATAATTCTTGCTAATATTCAACACCACCATAATTCGGTATAGCCGAAACGAAAGTTTGTCCTGGCGCGAGTTTTATTTCGTTTCCTACGTTGTCAAAAAATTTGATCTGATCATTTCTAGAAGTTTTATTCCAGGTGCCTTTGACAGCTGCTCCATTCTGAAAAATATAAACATCTCCAGAGCCGACAGCTTGTATATCCTCATGATAATTATCAGCAGCTTTCTTTTCTGATACAACCATTGCTATCACAACTTTCGGGTTCATTTGAACTAGCGAGCAAACATCTTCGGGATTACGCTCTCCTAAATTTTCAGTTGGACAAGCATAAATTTCGTGTGCTTTTCCATTCCCGTAGCTGCGTTTGTAAGAATTTGTCGCAATATCATACATATATCTTACGTTATAGGCTGGTACATTCCCGAAACGTAAGTTGATTTCTGAAGTTTGAGGGGCTAGCTCGGAAGTGTTTACTTTTGTTGGTACAGTAATTACGAGGCTTTCTTTAGCTAGTTTATTTATACGATCACGCGAAGCTTCTTCTGGTGTCATTCTAATAAAACCATTTACATTAGAAGTGGCATATCCCCTATCGGCACTAAATTGTCGCAGATATGTAGCGGTAGTAAATAAGTTATTCCAAAGTCTTCCAGAATAGGTCCCACGATACATATAAGAATAATTCTCGGTTAAATCTTTATACCCACCAGTTCGTATAGCTGCCAAGGCATCATCGGCTCCACCCGCATGAACGATTGTACAATCAAAAGGCGTATCCCACTCAAGATAATAAAGTCTAAGCGAACGAATAGGCCCAATTACAGCCGATTGAGGATTTTGATAAATCGCCGCAAAGCGTGTAATTCCTGCTTCGGCAATTGCTTCAAATATCACCCCGGCTTCATTCAATCCAGCTTGTGGTCTAGCTCCGTCGGTTCCGTTAGGCGTCTGGATGCAATATGTTGGAGCAGTCAATAAATTAGCGTTAGCTAAAGGCTCACCCGTCAACGCACTATAAGAAGCCTCGGTTTTAATACTCGAAGGGATGTCTGGAAAAACCAATCCAGCCAGCTTTTTTTGAGGCATTAATATTCCGCCCAAAATTAAACCAAAACCAATTAATAAACTGGCTGTTCCACAAATTAGACAGATAAGCCATTTTTTGCTGGTTAATGGACGAGTTTTTTCTTCGTCATTTAAATTTATTATAATTTTTTCGTCCATTTTTTGCGCTCCTTTTGGGTATTAACGTTTTAAACATGAAACTTTTTCCACAACTTTTATTAAATTTTAACACAAAACTAAAATGGTTGTGTTATAATTCTAATTATGGAAAACAGAAAGGTCATACAAAAAGTTTTCTATGTTGTCACTTTTGTCGCGGTTCTAATGTTGATGCCGCAGATTAAGGTCTCAGCAGATGAAAATACAACATTTAATGTCAACGTTGAAGAATCTCTGTCGGTGTCTGTTGCCACCCCTACCACATGGGCCAGTGGAGGCATTGACACTTTCTTGAGGAATAAGGTCAGTGTTAGCGTTACCTCTAATAATTTAGCTGGGTTCACCGCTTCTATGACTACCAAGACAGCCGACACTTCACTTGTCAATACTTCAAAAAACTCAGCTACAATACCAACTTTAAATACTACTACCTATCCATCTGGTGTCGCAAAAAGTTCTTTCCCGGCCAATTATTGGGGATATTCTTTAGATGACACAGATAGCGGAAATAATTCTAGTACTTATAATGCTTTAGTGGGAGCTAGCTCTACTCCAATCACTATTTTATCGAGTAACACTGCGACTACAGGTAACAAAGATTTTTATTTTGGGGCTAAAGCTGATATTACGCAGGCTTCAGGTACATACGTGGGGACTGTAGTAATTAGCGTAGTTTCTGGTGTGGTTGATAATTCCACTAATCCAATTACGCCTACCAACCCAGTTACACCTGGAGGAGACCAAGTGGCTTCTTATGATGGTGGCAGAGATGTCACATCATATACTTATTCGTCTACTAATACCAGCACAGGAACTAGATCGACCACGACCCAAATCAGTAGTGGGAATAATCAAAGTGCCTATAATGGATACATTCCTCCACAAGGCGTAATACACGATGCTCAAAACGGAAAAACAAATAACACTACTCTTGTTGCGGGTCTTGGTATTGCCGCCGCAGTTGCAGCAACTTCAGGATTCTTCTTCTTGGCTGCCGCTCGTCGAGATGACGAAGAATAATAATAATTACAGATTGTGATATAATATACTGCATGAAAGTAGTTACACGGTTTGCACCTAGTCCAACTGGATATATCCACATTGGTAATGTTCGCTCAGCAATCTATCCTTATCTTTTAGCTCGTCAAAATGATGGGAAGATGATTCTTCGAATCGAAGACACCGATCGGGGCCGTTTTGTTGAGGGCGCTACCGAGCTAATTGAAGACACTCTAGAATGGTTAGGGCTTGAGTGGGACGAAGGTCCGATTGTTGGTGGGCCTCACGCTCCATATTTTCAAAGCGAAAGAAAAGCCCTCTACCATGAATGGGCTCGCAAATTGATTTCTCTCGGTCGTGCTTATGCCGATTCGACCCCCCCAGAAATAATTGAGGGGTATCGTAAGGAATGTAATGAAAAGAAAATTCCATTTCTCTATCGTAATTTTCGTCCCGAAAATCCTCCAGAATGGGAACCAGGAATCCCTCTAAGATTTAAAGCGGAGCCAAAAAATTATGATTGGATTGACGAAGTTATGGGCGAAATGCACACGGGCCCAGAAGTTTTAGACGATATTATTTTAATTAAAAAAGATGGTTATCCTACCTATAATTTTGCACATATTGTTGATGATGCCGAAATGGGTGTTACCCATGTAATGCGAGGCGTTGAATATCTTTCTAGCACGCCTAATTACTTAGCTATTTATGAGGCTTTAGGGCTTTCGAGGCCTAAACTAGTTTCTTTGCCTCACATTTTGGCACCTCAAGGCAATAAGAAGCTTGGCAAACGTGATGGAGCTAAGTCCGTCACTGAATATCGCGCAGATGGAGTTTTGCCCGAAACGATGCTTAATTATTTAGCTTGTCTCGGTTGGAACGATGGTACCGAACAAGAAATCTATACCAAACAAGAACTTGTCGATAAATTTTCTTTGAATCGTATTCAAAACTCTGGAGCTCGTTATGACGAGACCAAACTACTTTGGCTTAATGGGCAATGGATCCGTAAAATTTTTAATGAACAAGGGGCTAGAGCTCTTTATGATCGTACGCTTGAGTTTTGGCCACAACCAGCTATGGCTTACTCAGAAGATTATAGAATTTCAGTTCTTGCGATTATTTATGATCGTCTAAAATCTCTGTCTGATCTTCGCACTATGACGACTTATTTCTTTGAGGATCCCAAAATTGACCTTGATATGCTGACAAAAAATAAATTTCTTCAAAAGATGTCTGAATCCGAGCTCGAAGATTTGCTTAAGTTATCCATAACTAGGCTATCTAGCCTTAAAACTTGGTCTGCGGAGTCACTGCAGGATTGTCTCAATTCTTTGCTTGCTGAATCGAATAAAAAACCCGCCGAGCTCTTCAGTCTTATTCGAATTGCTTTAAGTTTTGCGCCATTCAGTCCTGCTCTTAATTTAACTCTTGATGTCCTTGGAAGAGAAGCATCTTTAGCCAGGCTTAATGCTGTGGCCAGGGCGATATAATAGGTTTTTATAAAGAAGATGCAATAGATTTAATTTGTTTTTTAGTTAAGTCTCCAGAAGCAACTTTTATTGTATAGAGAACTCCTCCATTTACCCAAGCCGCATCATTATCATTTACATAAATAGTAAGGCCTTGTTCTTTAATAACAGAATAATTTTCCCCGTAAGAAACTTTTATGTAATTATTCAACAGCGCGTCAGAATCCCAAGCAGATTTTTCTTCGGTAAGAGAAAACGTCGTCTTGTTTGATTGATTTTTGAAATTTAATGTTACTCGTCCCTCTTCGGATGTGATACCAGATAACGTGTAATCGCGTGGTACATATCCTGGATACGATGCATCAAAACCAGTTTGTAGGGCGGCTACTTTTAAAGAAATATCAGGCATATTTAGGTTAACAAAATAAACAATCGCTAACAATGCTGCAACTGTGCAAGACAGTGCCAAGGCTATTCTTGGAAAACCAAAGTGAAGTTTAATATGCTTAGTTTTTTCGTTTGTTCTTTGAGACTGATTTGCTTCAGAAAGGGCTTTTTTAATGGCACGATCTTTTAGTTCTTTGGCAGAGAGTTTGTTTGCAGGTTGGGCAGTAGTCTGCATTTGCCGCATTTTCAATCTAGTATTCGTCATTTTTTGTAGAGGATGCGGAGAGACTTCGGCGGCCATCTTTTCGCTGTCGTTTTTCGGGATTACATCAGAAACTTGCTGTACAGCAAAATGCTTCACCTTGGAGCTTTTTTTGACAAGTAAAACATCTTCTGTATACATTTTTTCGGGTCGCCTTACGTATCGCCGATTTAGTGTGGTAGATGCTTTTACTCTTCGATGGGCATTAGTAGCCAGCTGGTCGCTATGTGATTTCTGCATTTTTACCTCGCTTATCCTTAATTACATAATACTACCCATGGAATTAAAACGCAAGAGTTAAAATAAAGGTTTTTTTATGTTATAATATACTTCAGCTATGGACTTAGAACGAACTAAGCGGCACCAAAGCCTAAAAGTCATTATATCTGAGGCCGTCATGGTAATTTCGGTTATTTTAATGGTCACCATACTCGCTTTTGTTGTTTCGGGTTACTGGGTTAGTTCCGATTTTAAAATAGAGCGTCAAGGGCTATTACAGATTTCCTCTTTTCCGACTGGAGCCGACGTAAAGATCGACGGAGCTTCATCTTGGCTTCAAAGAACCAATACTTCTAAAGTGCTATCAAGTGGTGAACATAGTATTGTTTTGTCTAAGGAGAATTATGATACTTGGGAAAAAACCATCAATATTGCTGAAGGGTTGTTGTACCGCTTAAATTATCCACGTTTGTTTTTAAATAATCGTCAATCTGAAAATGTTTTTAAAATAACTGGTGTTACTGCAGCTTCAATATCTCACAATCGTGAAATTATGTTGCTTTTAAATGATACCACTGAGTGGACATTAATAAATCTAAATAGTGATCTAATAGAAGCTAAAAAATTTGATGTCTCAAAGATTTTCTCTACTGTCAGTTTAGCTAGCGAAGCCAAGGTCGGTTTATTCACGGGTAAGGTTTTACAGATGGATTGGGATAAAGATAATACGCATATATTGTTTAAAATCGACTCTGGCACGGGCTTTGAGTGGGTGTTAGTTGATATAAAAAATCCTTCAAATAGTATTAACCTAACTAGAAGCTTTGGTTATGATTTTGATACAGTAAAAATTATCAGCAACTCTTCGAGCACTCTTCTAGCAACTCAAAATGGTAATCTTCATAAAATTGACGCGTCAAATAAGTCTATATCTTCGGTTTTAGTAGAAGGCATTATTGATTTTTGGCAATACGATAGGGATATTGTAATATCTGCCATCAATGACGACGATACTATGACTGACGAGCTTTATTATATTGGTTCATTAAATCTCAACGATAACCAAATAATAAAATTAGCCTCTTCATCTATTCCCGCTAAAGTGGCTTTAGGTAGATTCTATGACAACAAATACATTGTAGTTCTTGCTGGCGATAAAGTAACAATCTATCAAAAAGATGATTTTATCGAGATGATTTCGTTTGAATTAGGTTTTGACCCAATATCCATTAAAATTGGTCAAGGCGGTGAATTCATTGTGCTTTCTCTTGATAACAAAGTCGCATCTATCGATATGGAGTCTCTCAAACTTTCAGAATGGCAAATCGAAGGTAACGCTCAATTTGGTTGGCTTGACGGATATATGGTTTATTCTGTAGTTGATGGAAAATTAATAGTTTATGACTATGACGGGCTTAATCGCAGAATCCTTTCTAGCAATGTTTCAGCTAGATTCCCGATAACTATTACAAATAATAAATGGCTATATTATTGCAGTGATGACAATTTAACTAGAGAATGGTTAATTCCCCGTTAGGAAATTCCAAATTTTTTCAAAGAAAGAAGGTTCATTTGCAGGCAAATTCACTTCTTCATTTTGATCAATTGTAGGTAAATTTTCAGATCCAGAAGCGCCCTCATAGCTTGGTGAAATTTGTTCTGCTGTCACAAGTAATCGGTATCTTGAAGTTCCAAGTGGCGTACAAGTTACGAGCGTGAGCAGGGGTTTATTTGTATCAACAACAAGAGCTGCTACGTTTGAAGGGTCAACCACTTCTTTTCCAATTACGCGATAAGTGTACCTTACAGAGTTATAGTTTATATAAATTAAATCTCCATTTTCCAATCGTTCTAGTCCCGAAAAAATATATTTATAAGGGTTTGAGCTATAAATATCACCAGCAGAATGACCAGTAATTACTAGATTCCCGATTTCTCCTGGGTAGGCACTAGCTCCAGCAATACGATAATGCGCTACGCCACTGTTCATTGCTGACATTACATCTGCGAGAGAAATCCCAAACTTGATTGGTACATCTACGTTTAATTTTGGAATAATTAATCGCGGGTCAGGTGAAACTGTCTGGGTGATAGTGGGATCAATCGCTTCGATTTCTGAAGCGGGGGCATTTCCTGGCGAAACATAGGCCATGATTGGCGCAAAAATCAATCTATTATATTGCAAGAATAATATAATAAGTACTACAGCTACGCCAGCCAAAATTGGAATTAAATGTCGTTTGCGATGGGATTTCTTAGCATTTTCAGTAGCTTTTTTGCGAATTTTTCTTCTTAAATTTTCGCGAATTCCTCCATCGTTTTCGGAAGAATCATGCGCGCCTGTTTCAAATTTTACCCCTGTTTTGAGTGATAAACCAGTCTTTTTCTCAGTTTTTATGCTTGAGCTTGCTAGTGAATTCAAAATCTCTTCTTCTTCAGCTTTTTCTCTTGCGTCTTTTAAGCGTTCTTTTTCGATATAGTTCCTAGCTGCCTTTGAATAATATTCACTGTAGTATCTTTGGTAATAATCTTGCCAAGCTGAATGGTATTTTTTCCAAGATTCTGAACTGATTTTTTGGGTAATGGGTTCATCTTTTAATCTAGCATTGTTTTCGTTTTCAATGCGGGCATTTTTTTTGGCCGACTCAGCATAAGCAGCTAAGACTTTTTGCCTGGCTAATGCCGCCGCTGCTTGTCTTTGTAAATTGTTTGAAGATTGCCCACCATTTATTGAATCCATAGACAAATTATAGCATGTTTGTTAGTTTTGTGATAAAATATACATGACATAAACGGGGATGTCGTTCTAGTTGTTTCTCATTGATATATGTAGAAAGTATAGCGACAGAAGCTGTTTAGGATTTCGGGCGAGTGGCGGAACTGGTAGACGCGCTAGACTCAAAATCTGGTGACCGCAAGGTCGTGAGGGTTCGATTCCCTCCCCGCCCACCAGAAATAAAAAAAGAGCCAGAGGCTCTTTATTTTATTTGTCCCAGTCAAATCCTTCACCGTAATGCCCGTAACGAGCGGTGGCTTCATAAATTGGGCGTTTCAAATCCAAGAATTTAATGATTCCATTTGGTGTTAAGTCATAACCTTCGATTTCTTCAGCAACACCGTCAATGATTACAGTCTTTTCTAGAGGCTCAGCATAACCAATTGCGTAAGCTAGGCGCACCAATACTTCATGCGCATGGCGTTTACGGAGGTAGTCTACTGCGATGCGACGTGCCATGTATGCCGCTGAGCGATCCACCTTAGAAGGGTCTTTACCAGAATAGCAACCGCCACCAATTGCTACGCGTGGTCCATAATTATCTACAATAAGTTTGCGTCCAGTTAGACCGGTGTCGGCATCGAATCCGCCTTGGTTCCAGTCTCCAGCTGGATTGATATGGAGTTCTAATTTTCCAGTAAGGTTGTTCTTCTCAGCGAACTCTTGCACGAGCTTTTCAAGTTCATCATGCGGAACGTTTTGAAAACTTGCCACGATGGAGTCAATTGAGCCGTCTGGAGCAATCGTTATTTGTGTTTTACCATCATAAGGATATTTTTCGTAAATAAATTGATTAAGTCTTCGTGCTAAAACCACTTCGCGCGGTAGCATTTCTGGTGTTTCGTCGCAGGCATATCCAATCATGATTCCCTGGTCTCCCGCACCACCAGTGTCTACGCCAGCTGCAATTTCTGGTGATTGTTTAACAATTTTAGTGTGCACCTCAATATCGTCACCAGCAATACGCTTAACTATTGCTGGGATATCAACATCGGCTGTGGATGTAATTTCACCAGTCACAAAAACCACGCCGTGCCCGCCACAGGTCTCGGCCGCTACGCGTGCATTCGGATCTTTGGCAAAATATGCATCCAAAATAGCGTCGCTAATCTGGTCACAAAGTTTGTCTGGGTGTTTTGGAGAAACACTCTCCGCTGTTCTATAGAACATATCTTTCCTTTCTGGTCGGATTTACCACCTTACTTTAAAAGCAGGTTGGCAGGAGGTCTTAGGGCCGCTCCCTCGCTCCTTCTTGATATTTGTGTTACTATTATAACATGAAAGTTGCATTTTTTTCGGATTGCTATTTGGATCTAACTGGTGGCATAGTAAGCTCCATTAACGCTCAAAAGACTGCTCTTGAAGAGCTTGGTCATACTGTTTATGTTTTTAGCACTGGTTACCCAAAGTCGAAAAAAGATCTCCAAAAACTCGCTCAAAAAAATATCTTTCAAGTTCCCAGCTGTAAGTTATTTTTCTATAAATTAGCTCCAATTTCAAGACGTCCCAGAATTGTTGAAAGATGGCTTCTAAAAAAACATCCCGAAATTAAAGATTTTGATATTTTTTATATTCATTATGAGTCAGGGTGCTCAATTGCTGGGCTTCGGCTTGGTAAACAACTTAAGATTCCGATCGTTCAAGTAATGCACGGACGTGAAGATATCGGAGAAACCAACATTATACCTTTTGGTTTTCGCACAGTAGTTGCTAAAGCTTTGAACTTGTTTCATTCTTTGTATCTTCCGCATACGATTAAGATTAAACGGGACAATTATCTCGCAAACTCTTTAGCCAAAGCTGAGATGTGGACTCTTATGATTAATCACGCTAATTATGCCGACTTAGTCATTACCCCATCTAAGCATTTTCGTGATAAATTAGTTCATTATGGCGTCACCAAAAAAATTCAAGTTTTCCCTAATGGTTTTCCAGACGACAAGTTTCCGCTAAATCCTCCGACCAAAGAGTTGGGCCAAGATGAAATACTGAAAATTATTTGGCATTCTCGTGTTTCTGCCGAAAAACGCATGATGCCTTTTCTCCAAGCTCTCACTAAGGTTGACAATAGATATCGTTTAGATGTTTATGGTGGTGGGGGTGATTTTTCCCGCGCCAAACGTTTTTCAAGAAAACATGATCTAAATGTTGTATTTCATGGGAATATTAAATTTAGTAGTCTTGCGCACGTTATTGCTAAGTCACATTTGGATGTCTTAGTTTCTTATAATTTTGACACTTTTGGCATGACTTTAATTGAAGCCGAAGCATATGGTGTGCCTGTCTTCTTTTGTGATCCTGATATGCAGGAAGTTGTTCCAAAAGGCAGTTTTATTATGAGTATAGATCCATCTCCCGATAAAATGGCCGAAGCCTTAAATGATCTACTTGATCATCCTGAAAAAATTAAACAAATGTCTGAGGTGATGCTAAAAAATCGAGAAAGAGTCCTAATTAGCCACCGTATTAAAGTTTTGATACAATACTTCCATGAGATACTTAGCTGATATTTTGACTTTATCTAGATTGCTTTTAGCAATCGTTTTATTATTTATAACTGGGCTCAATGGTTCACCTGAAGCCGCTTTTATTGTTTTTATCGTAGCAGAACTCACTGACATTTTTGATGGGACTTGCGCATATAAGTGGCCGTTTCCCAAAGAAAAGACCCCAAAATATCGTAAATACGCTGCTAAATTTGATATGTTTTCTGACGGGTTGCTTGCTGCCGCTCAAGTACTTTATCTAGCAATTAGAATAAATCCTATCATTGGTAGTCTTATTATTGTTTATTATCTAGTTACTTCTGGAATTGGTGATTTAATTATTTATGGTAAAATTCTTGGTCACCCCGATAATTGTACGAAGAGTTCACTTATTTATAAAAATTTCTCATTAGCTAAAAAAATTATTCTTATTCGCCGTCATCTATATACTATTTGCTTAGGAATTATTAGTATTTTAATTCTTTTTGCAACTAGTTGGCCAGACTTAGTAAAATATGGATTCATTATTTTGGGCTGTGTGATTTTTGTTTTTGCTTGGATCTATTTAAACCAACGTCGTCATAATATTTCACGCGATGCACTTGAAATTGAGAAGAAACTTACTAAAAAATCGCAGCGACAGTCGCGGAAATAAAGTTGTCGGGATTATATAAATTCATTGCTGCAATTTTAGCAGCTAATTCGCCTTGCCAAAGCATAATTGGTGTATAGTTAGAGCTTTCTGATGGCACGGATTTTATAATACCATTTTTTGCTATTATTATTTGATTATTGTGAAGTGTAATGATGGAGACAGGATAGCTTAAAGTAAATTTATGCAAAGTTTCAATTACTTGGATTAATGATTGTGACAGGAACAACATTTTAGGATAATAAATTGATCGAAAGAGTTTTTGGAGCTGTGCCATTGAGGCGAACAATATAATTTTGTCATTCATCAATAACTTTTCAGGCCTATTACTAGTCACAATATCTACGGTATCACGAGTGAGCAGTAAAGGCTTTTCGGAATAACAACATGCGCTCCCCACAATTTTAGCGGTAATTGTGTTCTTAGACAAATCACCTAGCATTAAGTTGTAATCGGCTGAATTTAGAACCTTTATCAGTTCGGTTTCGTTCGCAAAAGATCCAAAATCAGTAGAGCTAAGAAAGACAAAAATTGGTAGTTGTGGCAATTGTGTTTTCAAAACGTTTGGCAAAATAGTTTTTACTTCTTGTAGGGGGTATTTTTTGATTAAGAATTCTGAAATTTTAATTTCAGTTTTAAAAGATTGGCCATTCCCGCCAATTACGTTAATCAAGCCTTGTTTTCTTTCTGGGATATTCCAGGTTAAATCTTCAATAGGCTTTTTCTCAATTTTTTCAAAATAATCCATCAAAACTCCAATTCAATTGAAATCGGACAATGGTCAGATCCTAAGTAATTTTCATAAATTTCTGCTGATTTTAAATTATCTTTCAAAAGACGAGAAATAAAGAAATAATCGATTCTCCAACCTACATTGTTTTCGCGAGCGTGCCCCCAATGGCTCCACCAGGTATAACGTATCTCGTTGGGATATAAAGCTCGAAAGGTATCGATGAACCCAGCTTTAATGTAATTTGTGATTCCTTGTCGTTCTTCGTCAGTAAAACCTGCGGAGTGATGGTTAGTCTTGGGTCTTGCGATATCAATTTCTTCGTGTGCCGCATTAAAGTCTCCACATACTACCACGGGTTTATTTTTTTCAAGCGCTTTTAAATATTTTAAGAATCCTGGATCCCACATTTTTTTACGAAGGGCCAATCGTCCCAACCCGTTTTTAGAATTCGGTGTATATACATTTACTAGATAAAATTTTTCAAACTCCGCCGTTAAAACTCGCCCCTCAGTTAGAGGATCACCAAATTGGTCGACAAAATCTTGTTGGGTTGGTAAGTTATTTCGCACCGAAAGTGGTTTAATTTTTGTAAAAATCGCTGTTCCTGCATAGCCTGGTCTAGTAGCGGAGTTCCAAAGCTCTTCATATTCTGGCAAATCTATTTCTGCTTGTCCTTGTTTTGCTTTTGTTTCTTGTAAGCACAAAATAGTGGGTTTTTGTTCATTGATTAATTTTTGTAAGGCGCCTTTATTTATTATAGATCTTAATCCATTAACGTTCCAAGAAAAAATTCTATACATATCTTCCTCTCTCAATATCACGTTTCTTAATGGTCTCACGTTTGTCGTATTTTTTCTTACCCTTACCGACTGCTATTACTAATTTGATATAGCGTGAGCCACCAAGTAATTTTATAGGAACAATCGTTGAGCCGGCTACTTTTTCTCGTACTAAAGCTACAATTTGTTTGCGAGTTGCAAGTAGCTTGATATTTCTAGCAGTATCAGCCCCAAGGGTCAGATTATTTAGCCAAAGTTCATTGTTTCGAATTGTCACAAAAGATCCTCTAAGCTGTACATGATGGTCACGAATTAAACGTACTTCTGGACCTGTCAGCTTCATTCCTACAGTTAGTTCATCATTCAAAAAATAATCAAACTTTGCTTGACGATTGATAATTATCATCTCTCCAGTCGTGTTCTTCTTCATAGTTAAATTATATCACTCTACTTAGTCTTTACTTTATCTTCTCCAGCTAGATCTTTTAGTTTGGAAAGTAGTTCGTCGCAGATTTCTACTTTAAACGGCATTTTTAAGGGGCGTTTTGTTTCTCCGTCTTTTAGTACCAAGACTACTTCTTGAACTCCCAAGTAGATATCAGCTAATCTTCGGATTGCGGTTAATAATTCGGTATTATTAATATCTTCTATTAATATGTATAATCTCTCCTTACGGGGGTCCTTTGGTGGCTCTTTCAATATGCGTGGAGAATCTTCGTTCGGAATATTATTAGGCGCTCCTCTTCCACTACCATTATAAACTTTTTCGGTCGAAACTTTTCCACGTCGCCCTCGACCGTTCTCAGGAGCTTTCACGGGTGCCGCTAATTTATTGCCAGTAGATTTGTAATTTTCTAATATGTCATCAGAAATTAATTCAATGCTTTCGGCTAATAATTTAACGTCCGAAGTTATGTTTCCGTCTTTATCGCGAGCATTTATTTTTCCTTTTACACGCACCACATTGTCAACGATTAGTTTTGCACCATACTCCGCGAAGACCGACGGGAATACAAGAAATTCTACTTCATCGGTCTTATTCTCAATTTTTACAAATGCCATTTTTTCGCCTTTTTTGGTCAAAATCGTTCGCACTGCTGTAATAATTCCGCCGATTATAGCTATCTTATTGTCGTTTTCTGCTGAAACTATTGATATTGGGTGGGTTTGTTCTTCAAAATAAATATCATATTTATCTAAGGGGTGTGCCGATAAATATAATCCCATTAAATCACGTTCCCACAAGAGCTGTTCTTTGTCTGGATGCTGTACGGGGGCGGATTTGATCTCGACCTCTGGTATAGCTCCAGCTTCACCCATCATACCAAATAGATCCGTTTGCCCAGCCCCGACGTCTTTTTGGATTTTAGCTCCGTAGGCTTGTACTGCTTCAAGGTTGAATAGAAGATCTGAACGTGAAAATCCAAAGCGGTCGAAAGAGCCTGTTTTTATGGCAGCCTCCCAAGATTTTTTATTAAATTTAGTTGAATCTACTCTTTTTGCAAAGTCGCAAATGGATTTAAAAGGACCATTTTTATCTCTTTCAGGGATAACTATTTCTTCAACGAGTGATTTACCCATATTCTTAATACCAGAAAGGCCAAATCGAATAGTTTTCTCGCCTCCCACAATACCAAAATCACCGTATGATTGATTGATATCAGGTCCGAGGACTTTGAGCCCCATTTTTTTGCATTCTGCGATTTCGATTGCAAGACGATCGGTCCAACGCATGTCGGCCGTCATCAGAGCGGCCATAAAAGCGTCAGGATAGTGTGCTTTTAGATATGCCGTCCAATAAGCAATCAGCGCATAACAAGCAGCATGAGACTTATTAAAACAATAATTTGCAAACTCTAACAATTGATTCCAGAAGGTTTCCGCAATCTCTTCGGTTGCTCCACCAATTTTAACTGCCCCTTCAATAAATTCGGGTTTAACCTTTTTCATTAAATCGATCTTTTTCTTGCCGACAGCTTTACGTAAAGTGTCAGCTTGGCCGCCAGTAAAACCACACCATTCTTTTGAAATCTGCATGAATTGTTCTTGATAAATCATAATACCATAAGTATTTTTTAAAGAATTCTCCAGCCCTGGATGCAAATACGTAATTGGTTCTTCGCCATGTTTTCGTCGAATAAAAGAATCAATAAACTGCATTGGGCCTGGACGGTACAGTGCCACCATAGCGATAATATCCTCAAAGGTTGATGCTTTAAGGTCGCGTAAATATCTTTTCATCCCAGCCGATTCTAATTGAAAAACACCAGTTGTTTCGGCTCGTTGTAAAAGAGCGTAAGTTTTAGGGTCATCTAAAGGCAAAGCGGATAGATCAATATCATTATTGTATACTTTGCGAATCATTCGCAAAGCGTTATTAATTACTGATAAATTAGAAAGTCCCAAAAAATCCATCTTGAGTA
Organism: uncultured Candidatus Saccharibacteria bacterium; assembly: GCA_946638615.1. GTDB lineage: Bacteria > Patescibacteriota > Saccharimonadia > Saccharimonadales > Saccharimonadaceae > Nanosyncoccus. Next base: position 43,609 of record CAMPBO010000001.1, read on the forward strand.
GACCAAGTTCTTCAACTTGTCCCATTGGAAATTGTGCGGCAATTGGCCCTTTTGCTGAAACTTCAAGTGGTAAAAATTTCACCAAATCATCCGGAGCGATAATTACGCCACAAGCATGTACCCCATGATTACGAATTGTACCCTCAAGTCTTGAGGCAAAATCAATTACTTCCTTAGCGGTGGGGTTAGTTTCGTACTCTTGTTTTAAATCAGGCACCTCTTTGATGGCGTTAGCAAGCTTAACATGATGCCCTTGCACGGGATCTGGCACCATTTTAGCCAGCCTGTCGGCCTCAGCGTAAGGGACTTCAAGTACTCTCGCCACATCACGCACGGCGTTTTTTGCCATCATTTTACCAAAAGTCGCGATATTAGACACTCGTTCAAATCCATATTTATCTGAACAGTATTGAATCACTTCGTCACGTCGAGTATCTTGGATATCGGTGTCAATATCTGGCATACTAATACGGTCTGGGTTCAAAAATCTTTCAAAAAGCAAATCATACTTGAGAGGATCAAGTTCTGTGATGCGTAGAGCATATGCTAAAATTGAGCCTGCTGCTGAGCCACGCCCAGGTCCATAAACAATACGTTGGGACTTTCCCCAGTTAATGAAATCCTGCACAATCAAAAAGTAGCCGTTATACCCCATTTTGTCTACAACCGAAAGCTCATAATCTATGCGGGTCAAAATTTTGTGTGCCTCATCACGTTCTTTATCGATCTCTTCTAAGATTTTTCGGCACTCTGTCACAGATAAATCGATAGTTTCTTCTAATTTTTTGCCACCATAACGGTAGACTAATCCTTGAAAAACTAATTTATCCAAATAAGTTTTTTCATCCTCTCCTTCGGGCACAGGAAATTTTGGAATTAAAATTCGTCCTAGTTGTAAATCTACATTACATCTATCAGCAATCGCTTTAGTGTTTAGTACCGCTTCGGGACAAAGGTTTTCCCACCGTGAAATGATTTCCTCAGCGGGAATCACGTGGAGATCGTAATCCTTTAAAGTCATTCGATTAGTGTCGGATAAATTTGCTGCCGTGCCAATACAAAGAAGTACTTCGTGTGCATCTTGATCTTCATGATTTAAATAATGGGCGTCACATGTCACCACTAAAGGAAGCTTAAGGTCTTTAGCATGAGACATGTGCCAATCGTTTATTTTTTTCTGTTCCGCAGAATGAGTTGAAGAGTCTGGGTGTCCGTGATCTTGCATCTCCAAATAAAAACGGTCCTTAAACACATTGCGATACCAATCAATTAGTTCAAGAGCCCTTTTATCGTCGTCAGCTCTGATAGCCTCGGAAATTTCCGATCCCATACATCCAGAAAGGCAAATAATTCCTTCATTGTATTTTTCAAGATCTTCATGATCGGTGCGAGGCTTATAATATTTACCATATTCCTCTGCTCGGCTCATAATCCTACACAAGTTTTCAAAACCTTTGTTGTTCATTGCGAGTAAGGTGATATGAAAACGCTGTTTGTCATGGGCGGGATCTTTATCGGTCATTTTACGTGCTGCTACATAAGATTCAAGGCCGAGGATTGGCTTAATCCCTGCTGCATTGCATTCCTTATATAATTCGACTAATCCTGACATTGTGCCATGATCAGTTACGGCCACAGCTTCCATTCCATCTTTCTTGACAAAATCAACAAGCTCGGGTATTTTCGTTAAACCATCAAGAAGAGAATAATGAGTATGGTTATGAAGATGAACAAAATCGCTAGACTTTAACTTCATTATTTCTTAGGAGTTTTCTCAGCTGACTTTTTAGAAATTTCTTTTTTTATGGCTTGTTTGTTTTCTTCTTGTTTGTTGTGGCATTCGCATTCGTCACCACAGTTACATTCTTTTGATTCCTCTTCGTTTTTAGCCGTGATAAATCTACCCGCGATGGCTCCAGCAATGCTTCCCAATATTGCCCCCAAAAAGAATTTTCCTGTTCCACTTTTTTTAGATTTTCCTGCCATTTTACTTCTCCTTTTCTTTACTTTCTTTAATCTTTTCTTTTAATTTGGGATTAATATATTTGTTGACAAACATCTCTACTGCTCCACCAATTGAAGTCATGCCCTTGATATTATTTACGATCCCATTAGTACTTTCGGCTATGTCTTGACCTTTTTCTACTATTTTTTGAGCTTCCTTAGTTAGTCCTATCAATTTTATAATCAGAATGATACCTACGATTAGAAAGACTAAAAGCGTAAGGCTTAGTATTACTACTAGTATCCACTCAGCTACATTCATTGTTCCTCCTTTTTGCTATTATAGCATATTAATGTTTGGCAACAAACTTGCGTACATCATCTGCATAATCGGTATTAGAAAGTACATATTCAAGATGTGCCATAAAATAGTTTTTTGGATCGCCTGTAGTAATCCACTTGCCTTTGCTTTTTGCTACAATTACATCACCATTTTCTGCAAGTTTCGTGATAGCATCCACAGTCCATAATTCACCGTCTAATCCAGTATTTGATGGCACTAGGTAGTCAAAAACTTCTGGAGTTAACAAATAGCGTCCATAGCTAGTCAAATTGCTGGGCGATAAATCTGGTGTTTTTGGTTTTTCGACAATATGTGACAAGGTTCCATTTTCTTTTAGTGCAATCATGCCATATTTATTCCAAACTTCCTTCGGCATTTCTTGGCTAGTGATAATTGCCTTTGCGTTGGGATTTTTGTCGTATTCGGCAATTAAAGTCGCTACGTCACCTTGTCCTAAAATTAGATCATCACTATAAAGCACCACGAAAGCTTTTTCATCTTTGACGTATTCTTTCGCCGAAACGATTGGTGAACCGTTACCATATGGTAAAGTCGTATCTTGTTCGATTACCGTAATCTTTGGGAAATTCAAAACCTCTTCCACTGATTTAAATCTGTCCATCTTTCCCTGTTTTTCGAGCAAGGCTTTTACATTATTGGCTTTATTATGAAAATAATCTTCATAGATTTCTTTTGATTTTGAATTAGGTGTTGCAACGATGACGATTTCTTCAATTCCAGCCTCCATGCATTCTTCGACGCAAAGTTGCATCACAGGCTTACTGCCAATCGGAATCATTGCCTTAGGAATTGTTTTGGTGATTGGTAAATAACGACTGGCAAAACCAGCATCTGTAATAATAGCTTTTTTTACTAATGACATAAAAGTTCTCCTTGAGATTTTATTATATCATCAAAGAGCTCAAAATGCACTTATTTACGTTTTTTAGTCGTCTTTTTATTAGCAACTTTCTTTACCTGCTTGGCAGTATTCTTACGGGATTCTTTTCTTGCTATGCTATCTTCAATTTCTTGGTTGCGATTATGTGCTCCATAAATCAAGCTTGTTGTGCCTACTATTATTAAATAAGCCCCAAAGAAACGGATGAAGGTCATAATTTCAAAACTTCCAGCGTTTATTATTACTGCGCCCATTACGCATCCACAAATACCAGTGAGCACACGAATGAAACGATCGGTTGGATCCACAGTTGACAAAAAACCGTGAAACACATCAATAAGCCCAGACACTATCGTGTAAATAGAAATCACTACTAAACTAAAAACGAGATCTCCTTTTGCAAAAAATAGCAAAATGATAGCGGCCAGTACATCTACGGCAGCATCAATAATTGAATTTATCCAGCCCCGTTTTTTAGTTGAACTATATAACGCACTCACAGAGTCGACGATCCCAATCAAAAGCAAAAAAACGCTTATGATTGCAATCATAAGTTCGACATTGGAAATTCCACCAAATAATAAAAAGAACCCAAATATACCTGCAAATAGCCCCCTAACTATAAATACAGTCCAATGTTTGTCTATATATTTTCGATTAATATGCGCCATAGTTTTCCTTTATTACTTATGCTTATTTTATCACCTATTGACAAAAAATGCAAAGCATGCTATAATAACAAGATATAATCTAGTTCATTCCGCATATTTATACGTGGCGGATTTTTTTACGGGCCATTTCTATGAGTTGGGTTTTTTTGTAGGATAAAGGCTTTAAGATTAAATCGTGCGCTGGGGTGTACCGTAACTCTTCGCAACCGAAAGATCGCTTAAACTCTGAAACCCCATAAAATCGATGATTTTTTTCATTCGGTTCCACTATCCCCCATAAATTATAACGAATACACCCTCGTTTTCTAGCCTCTCGCATCGCTTCTATGTGTAAAAGCGGGGCTGCTGAATATTTGGTCCCGAGTTCTGAAGACACTCCGTAATGGTAACTAGCTTCGGGGCCATAAAAAATCATAAAATTCATAGCCAATATTTCGCCATCTTTTCTGGCAACGTAAATTAAAACTTCATTATTTTGTCGGAAAGCCTCAAATTGTTTAGTGAGAAAGCTCTCAGAAAAGGCCACATATTCTTGTCTTTTGGCATGTAGTTTTTCTAGCTGGCAAAAATTATAAATAGCCTGATCGCTCGTTTCAGCAGATATTTCGACATCAGCTTTTTCGGCTTTACGGAGCTTTCGTCTAAAACCTTGTGAAGCCCCAGTTAAAATTTCTTCTTCTGATTTTTCTAAATTTAATATTCCAGCATATTCAACCGATAAGTACATTGGAGCTTTTTTGAGGCCTAATTTTCGCATTAGAGAAAGAGATTTTTCAGAGAGCTCAAGTTGCGGGCGAACTCTTATAAAGTCGCAATTAAACCCTTTGCCAGCTTTTTTAATATCATCAAAAATCGCGTTTATTATTTTGGTATTTTTCCAATCCATAATTGGACCACCAGCGATTGCTAGATATTTACCGCGTTTTGCCGTTTCGACAACTCCAGCGTAAGCTGCTATGATCTTATTGTTTTCATCTATCATAGCCCTTCGTACAATCTGATTCCCACGGCTTTTATGAAATTCATAAAAATCCCAAGATTGTAAAAAGTTCGCTTCGCTATGGTTGGTAATAAAATTATCCCATTCAGTTTGTTTTTTGATATCTATTATGTTCATAAACGTCTCTTTTTCTTCCTCATCGTTTCGACAAGTAAATTTTTTAGATATTTAGTTTTACTAATAATTAAATCATGGGCGGGGACATATTCAAGTATTTTTCCGCCAAAGCCAGTTTTAAAGGTAGTAACTCCAGCATAGCGATGGTTGGGTTGTCCAGCTGGTGCAATTCCCCAAAGGTTAAATCTAGAGTAACCTTCTTCTTTCAAGTCCTTAATTGCTTGCCAAAGTAAAGCATAAGCTCCTGGTAATTTATGATTAAGTAGAGTTGAAGCAGCTTCGTAATAATCTCCTTCTAATCCATTTTTTATAATTAGACCATAAGCAATCGGTTTTTTGTCTTCGGTTTCAGAGATATAAATAGTAGCTTTATCAAGAAACGCTTCGCGTTCAGCGAGTAGAGTTTTTAAATCTGGCGGAATAAACCCCTGTCGCTCTGCGGTTTCGACTTGGATTTTGTGAAATTCTCTAAAAGCCTCTATGGAATTAGTTTTTGTTACTTTTATTCCGAGCTTACCCGCTCGACGGATATCGTAACGAGTTTGTCGACGCATTTCAGCTAGCAATTCTTCTTCGGATTTGGTTAGATCAATCATTACTGTATGCTCGGCCGCTAGGTGCATAGGTGATTTTTTTAGTCCATATTTTTCAAGGAGATTGATATTTTGCTTACTTGCCTCTAATTGAGGTCGAACCCTTACAAATACACACTTCTCTCTTACGGCTACTAAATGAATCTTTTTAAACACTTCGTCCACTAGCTGTTTATTTTGCCAATCGATCAATGGTCCACAAGGAATCTCCAAATATCTTCCACGCTTAGCATTTTTTACAATCATTTGCGCAAGGCCCTCTTTACCATTTTTACCGTAACTGTCAACGATCACTTTATTGCCGAGTAATTCTTGCATTTTGCCGTAGTCTGGCGATTGTAAGAAATTTGCTTCCGGAAATTTTTTTGTTATTTCTTGCCAATCCATTATTTTATCTCCAAGTAGTCTTTAATTATATGTCGAGCCAATTCAAGTTCATTTTTTTTGTAATGGGTCGGAAAATTAATAATTTTTTGGCTCACTTCAACCGCTATTGGGCATTTTTCTTCTGGAAAATGCACTTTTTTATAATATCTTTCTGGAGAAACTGGACGTTCGTACCAAAAACCATCGAAAAAATAACCCGCTTTTTTTAATTTTTGTAACACTGTATCACGTTCTTTTACTAAATAAAATTCTCTAATTGGTGCATGATTATTTTTTTGTCTATTTTTAAGTTGGACCAAAGCCATTTTTGCCTGAAAATTACTTAAAGTCTTGTTTTTATAATCTATTTTGGCGTCAGCAGATTTAACAACCCATTTTAATTTGAGCATTAGCCCCATAAAAAGACTATTTAGTTTTATGTATGACAAAATTCGATAAATGTTCCCGATTGTGGGATACATTCGTATTTGGAATTTTTCCCAACTCGAAAGCTGTTTTTGGGGAGTTAAGACGGGTGGAAATTTACTGTCACGAAAAACTACCGCTCCCCCACTAACAACATCAATTGTTTTTTCTTTCCCAAAAGAAAAAACGGTCAAATCACCAACTTTGCCAGCCTCTTTGCCATTTGTATATAATCTTCCAGTACAATGAGCTAAATCTTCGATCAATACAAGCCCGTGTTTCTTGCAAAAATTTTTAATTTCTTGAATATTTACCATATTCCCAAGCGTATTTTGTACGATCAAAGCTCGAGTTTTGGGCGTTAAAGCCTTAGTAAGTGTTTCTAACGTAAAATTTAAAGTTTTTTTGTTGATGTCTGCGAAAATTGGTGTAAATCCTGCTGCCTTAACTCCTTGTACTACAGCATAACAAGTGAAACCATTAATTATTACTTCGCCCTCTTTTATTCCTAAATAGTCTTGTAAATAATATTTAAGTCCCGCAGTAATGGCGGACCGGCCATTTATTGTTACTATTACTTGTCCGCCGTTATATTCGTCGTGTAAAAAATTATATAAATTTGTCAAATCTTGATGTTTGCCGTGGCCTCTCCGCATAAAAACGCGATCTTTTTTGGTAAATCTTGCCGCTGTCCCTAAAAAATAATGTTTTTTCATTGCCGAATCCTTTTTAATAGATTGGTAATTGCATTAGCGAGTTCATCGGGGTTAGAAATATATGGTGCATGCGTCCAGTTTGCATAGAATTTTAATTCCGCTTGAGGTAATTTTTCATACATTAATGTAGCTTGTCTGGGAGGAGTGGTAGTATCTTTCTTCCCCCACAGTATAAAGGTTTTAGTTTTAATCTTGCTCCAGTCAAGTGTTTTGTCAGACTCAAGCATGTTGGCTAAAGTTTTTTTCATATTTTCGGGGGCGCGTGAATAATCCGTTGAGCCAGTAATTTTATGAAAAATCTTATTAATTAGAGAGATTTGTTTAAACGGCTTACCAATTTTTGCTACTTTTTCGACGATTTTTTTTCTTAGAGAAGGTTCATATATGCCAGCAGAATCAAGTAAAATTAGGTATTTCAATTTTTCAGGTTTTTGGGCGCATAAATTTAGCAAAATTCTGCCACCGTTAGAATGTCCTAGAGCGATCGCATTGTCAGGTATGTTTTGATCGGCCCATTTTGCATAGTCATCGACTGTGAAGATTTTTTTTGATTCCTCTGTGAGACCAGGCACACGTAGTATTTTTACGCTGATCCCATTTTTTCTCAATATTTCTAAGGTTTTTCTCCAGGGTTCTATCGTGTAAGTCCAACCATGTATAATATATAAATCCGCCATTAATCTACCTCTTTTTCGTATTTTAACATAAGTATCACGAATCAAGCCCCCAATTTTTCCGACGATTTACTGCGGCTTTTTCGCGACGACAAAGATTTTTAGCATCAGCAGGATTGGCTAACAGTTTCTCAATAATCCATTCAAGATACTGACTACCTTTAAATATTAGAGTCTCTTCACCTCGGATGTGTTTTTCAATATATTCCAAGGCTTTTTTGGGATCAAGAGTTGCTACTGCCGATATGCCTAACCTTTTTAATTCAGGCGCGGTATATTTTTTGGTTCTTTTTCCAACTAAGATAACTTTCTGCGGATTTACTTCCGCAATTAATTTGGCTAATTCGGTATGCTCAGTTTGTTCTAAAGAACCTTGATCTACTATATCGCCAATTATGAGCCATTTTCTTTCAGCATGCATTCGTTTTGCCATATCTAAAACCGATGTCATCGAAATCATGTGTGCATTATAACTACTATCTATGATACTGGTATTTTTAATTCCTTTGAAATAGGAACTCCTACCAGGTGCCACTTTTATACCTGAAAAATCAGGATTAAATTTTAGCTTCAAATAGCTCATTAAATCGCGAATCACAAACAAATTAAAGGCAATATCTCGTGGCTCTGGATGATTAAAATGAAAAGTCGTATCACCATAGGTAAAATCGGTCGAATCTGGATAGACAACATACTTTTTGAGTTCAGATTTTTTGATTGGAATAACTTTAGCTTTGATTTTTGCAGTTGCCTCTACCATTAATTTTGATTCAGCATCAATATATACGCGTTTTGTTGTGTTTTGTGGTAGATTTGCGAATTCCGCCGTAATCGCTTCACTCAGATTTTTATAATTGCCGTTTTCGACTTCTTTTTCAAACTGAGCCGCATGCGACAGACCAATCGATACCCAAATTGTCACTTCAGGTTTAAGCCATTTAGCCAAGAATTCTGTTTCATGAGGTCTTTCTCCATCGATTTCTACTATATAAAATTCTTCTTTGTGTCGATAAAATAGTCCCCTAAATGGTGCAGCTATAATTAACCACGCCCATTTTAATTTTGAACCATGAATACCTTTAAGTCCAAGCATATCGAAAGGTATGCCAAAAGCCGAATTAGCATCATGCGAATAATGCGCTCTCTTTCCTATCTCGTGCTCTAGCATCGCCATCATAGTGGTTTTGCCAGCAGAACCAGTAATTGCAATAACACGAGGGCTCCACTTTTTAAAAGCGCGATTTGCAAAATAACGAAAATAATTTGCCACCTTAAAATAAAAACGCTTTTTTAGTCTAGCGAAACTCATAAGAATATTATATCAGAAAACCCCAGAATTGGGGGATTTTGTTACCTCAAAAAAGCCGAGTCTCTAGACTCGGCTTTTAGCGCTCAGATTAAAGAGTCTTTTTATTTAAGTTACATCTTAATTTCAGCGTCGACGCCAGCTGGGAGTGAAAGATTTTGCAAACTTTCAATCGTTTTTGGTGTAGCGTTTGAAATATCAATGAGGCGCTTGTGTACTTTCATCTCGAAAGCTTCGCCACCAGTCTTATAAACGTGTGGGGATTTTACGACGGTGAAAGTTGAACGTTTAGTTGGCAAAGGGATTGGCCCCGATACGCTTGCTCCAGTGCGAATTGCGGTGTCTACAATTTGTTTCGCGCTTTGATCAATCACGCGATGATCATAAGCTTTTAATCGGATGCGGATTTTAAGTCCTTCATCTTTTTTGGCTTCTGCCATGTTTTCCTTTCTTGCTCGATAACCTCGAAAGAATGGAGTTGTTCGAGCTTGATATTAATTAATATATAACTTAATTATAACACATTATTGGTAATTTGAAAATACTAATTTTTGAAACGCATAAAAATATTCATATAAAAATACAGCATCCCAGGTTCTTAAAGAAACTATAATTTTCTAAGAAAACCAGATGAATGCTGTATTTTATATTCTAGTGTAATTTATCGTTAAAAACGAAATCTAAATTACTTAATAACCTTGGTGATAACACCAGAGCCAACGGTCTTGCCACCTTCACGGATGGCGAAACGATCCTGGTCGTTCATAGCCACAGGAGCTAAGAGTTTAACCTTGAAGGTTACCTGATCGCCAGGCATGACGATTTCTTTATCAGCTGGAAGTTCAACTTCACCAGTAACATCCGTAGTACGGAAGTAGAACTGTGGTTTGTAGCCCTTTGAAAATGGAGTGTGGCGACCGCCTTCCTCTTTCTTAAGGATATAAACCTGAGCTTCAAATTCGGTATGTGGAGTGATAGAACCTGGTTTGGCAATAACCTGACCACGCTCAATCTGATCGCGCTCAATACCGCGAAGAAGAAGACCTGCGTTATCGCCAGCTTGACCCTGATCGAGAGTCTTATGGAAAGCTTCAATACCAGTAACAACCGACTTCTGGGTGTCACGAAGACCAACGATTTCAACTTCGTCGTTAAGTTTTACGATACCCTGTTCAATACGACCAGTAGCAACGGTACCACGACCCTTAATTGAGAAAACGTCCTCAATTGGCATCAAGAATGGCTTGTCAAGATCGTGCTCAGGGATGTCAAAATATTCATCCATAGCGTGGACGAGTTCCATGATAGCATCTTCAGCTTCTTTGTCACCTTCGAGAGCCTTAGTAGCAGAACCCTTGATGATTGGAGCATTGTCGCCATCGAAACCGTACTTGTTGAGAAGATCACGAACATCCATCTCAACGAGCTCAACGAGCTCTGGATCAGCGAGGTCCATCTTGTTGAGGAAGACGATGATCTTTGGTACGTTCACCTGGTGAGCGAGAAGTACGTGCTCACGAGTCTGTGGGAGTGGACCATCGTTCGCAGCAACTACGAGGATAGCACCATCAACCTGTGCAGCACCAGTAATCATGTTCTTAATGTAATCTGCGTGGCCTGGCATATCTACGTGTGCGTAGTGGCGCTTCTCAGATTCGTACTCCTGGTGAGAAGTAGCGATGGTAATACCACGAGCTTTTTCCTCTGGAGCATTATCGATTTGATCATAAGCAACTGCCTTGTTGACATCCGAAGGAAGTCTTTTTGCAAGCACGTTAGTGATTGCAGCAGTCAAAGTAGTTTTACCATGGTCGACGTGACCCATGGTACCCACATTAATGTGTGGCTTGGAACGGTCAAAATTTGCCATTCATTCTCCTTATTATTTATTAATGTTTGGAGCGCTAATAAAAACCAGCTCCAAAACTCTACCCTACTATTTTAGACTATTTTTGTAGAATTGTAAAGGCTAAAATCTGTCAAAGGTATTTAATTATTGACAAAAAATTCAAAAAATGATATACTAAAAATGACAGTGCTACTTTTTATTATTATAAAGGGGGAAAATAAAATGGCAGAGAACCTTACGATTCAGAGGACAACAGCGATAAATGACGTCGCTTCTGTGGCGTCGCCTTCTGGTGAAATCAATAAGCAATATCCTGGTGGGAAAATTTCACTCAATGGTCATTACGAGGTGAATTTTAAGGGGACAATAACACCTGTACACGGACGTCCTTATGGTGGAGAAGTTTGCCTTCTCATACCAAGAGAGACACTTTCTTGGCCATTCAAGGATTTTTTCTCTATGCCTTCTACGGATGAAAAAATAAGAGAAGTGATAGGGATATCCATGTATGAAAGAATTGTTAAGCTGGTTTTTGGTGGAGAAGCATTCTCGAAAAAATATGGATTCTTCCCATGTACGTTCTGCTACAAAAAAGGAACTCTTATATTGGATTCACGGAACGTTAACGAACCCACAACGCTAGGCTTTTATTCTTCGACTAGCGTCAGCTCTTTTGCTGGAATGCATCAACTTAATTCCTGCAAGATCAGGGCTGATGGGCGCAATGAATGCCATTGCGTATTAATACCGTATTCATTATTGGGGGCACTATTTAATTGCTCCAATAGTAGAATACGGGAGCTTATTTACTCTAAAACCCCCCGATAATCGGGGGGTTTAGTTTTTTGGTTATTTATTATTTCGTTTTTCAATGATTTCCATCGCTACATTAGGTGGAACTTCCTCATAGGCGTAAAGTTCCATTGAGGAAGCTGCACGTCCCTGAGTCATACCGCGAAGGTCGCCTGTGTAACCAAATAGATTAGCAAGTGGGCAGAAGGCCTTAATGAGTTTAGCGCCACCATTTAAATCTTCCATTTCGTCAATACGTCCACGACGAGAATTGATATCACCAATTACATCACCCATGAAATCTTCTGGAGTGGTGATTTCGAGTTTCATTACAGGCTCAAGTAATACTGGGTTTGCTTTCTTGATACCTTCACGGGTTGCGAGCGCACCAGCAAGTGTAAAGGCAAGTTCAGAAGAGTCTACGTCGTGATAGGAACCATCATAAAGTGTTGCCTTGATATCTACAACTGGATAGCCAGCAATTACGCCACCAGCAAGAGTATCTTCAATACCTTTTTGTACTGGCTTACGATATTCCTGAGGGACTACACCGCCTTTGATTTGATCGATAAATTCAAAGCCCTTCCCTGGTTCGTTTGGCTCAAACTTAATCCAGACGTCACCATACTGACCACGACCACCAGACTGCTTAATGTGCTTACCTTGAGCTTCAGCAGTACCACGGATGGTTTCACGATAAGCTACCTGAGGAGCGCCAGTGTTGGCTTCTACGCCATGTTCGCGTTTCAAACGATCGATGATGATTTCAAGATGTAACTCACCCATACCAGAGATGATGGTTTGGCCAGTTTCTTCATCAGTATGCACACGGAAAGTTGGATCTTCTTCTGCTAGTTTTGAGAGACCGATACCCATTTTTTCCTGATCAGCTTTAGTTTTTGGCTCTACAGCGATCGATACTGGGGGATCTGGAAAATCAATTGATTCCAAAAGAATTGGATGCGCTGGTGAGCAGATTGTAGTACCAGTGGTACAGTTCTTTAGTCCTACTACAGCGGCGATATCTCCTGCTCTAATCTCTGAGATTTCATTACGATCATTTGCAAACATTCGTACAAGTCGCCCAATTCTTTCTTTGTCGCCAGTTGATGCATTAAGTACTGTGTCGCCCGATTTTAGAGTTCCTGCATAGACGCGAATAAAAATCAATTTCCCTACAAATGGATCAGTTGCGATTTTGAATGCTAAAGCCGTAAGGGGTTCTGAATTCTCGGCTTTACGAATAATTTGATCACCAGTTTTTGGATCGGTACCAACGGTTTGGCCTTGGTCACGATCAAGTGGTGATGGAAGATAATCGGTCATTAAGTCCAAAACTTTCTCAACGATTACACCTCGGCCATCTCCGCCAGTTACAAGGAAGAAATCGCCATCAAGCACACGTTTTCTAAGAGCTGCCTTGAGCTCGATTTCAGTAATTGCTTCTTCGCCTTGTGAGAAATACTTTTCCATCAAAGCTTCATCAGCCTGAACAGCTTCTTCGATTAACATCGAACGAGCATTTTTGGCTTTTTCAAGCATATCGGCTGGAATTTCACCTACGGTTAATTCATGGTCGGTATAATCCTTGTAAGTGTAAGCTTTCATGTCGATTAGATCGACCACCCCGCAAATATCTTTTTCAAAACCAATAGGAAGATGGACTGCGACTGCATTTTTTGATAAGCGTTTATGGATTGAATCTAGAGATTTATAAAAATCGCCACCAATTTGATTAATTTTATTTACAAAACAAATACGTGGAATACCATATTTGGTCGCTTGACGCCATACAGTTTCTGATTGTGCTTCAACACCCATTTTACCGTCGAATACTACTACGGCGCCATCAAGCACACGTAGAGATCGCTCCACCTCAGCGGTGAAGTCAATGTGGCCTGGAGTGTCGATGATGTTTATTTGGTGGTTCTTCCAATAAACTGTTACTGCAGCAGACGTAATTGTGATACCGCGTTCCTTCTCCTGTTCCATCCAGTCAGTTTCAGCGCCACCTGTACCGCCTTTTACAAGGTCAATTTTATGTTTTAGACCAGTACGATAAAGAATCGCTTCTGAGGTCGTTGTTTTGCCAGCATCAATATGGGCGATAATCCCGATATTTCGAAGCTTAGTTAAATCCTTAATTTCAGTAGCCATACGCTCCTTTTATTTATTATTATTTTCTGCTCCAAAGAGTTCCACACTCAAAAACAAGACAGATTTTTAGTAATTATATCACATTTCTTATTTTTTTAAAAAATATCACAAATATGATACAATCAAATAGCAAAGTTCTTGGCTTTGCTATTTATTTTTTAGGAGGGTGTACTTTATGAGAACGACAGTAGAAAAAGTGTATGTTGAAACCATTGATGATGATGGCAGGATCGGTTTAGCATCGTATCCAATTCGGACAGAAGAAGGAAGATTGATGATAAATCGTCTGAAAAGATTACTAAAAATCGACATTCAACAAGTCAATGGACCATGGCGGGATCCTCATGGTAACGAAAGCGACAGCGCGCACATAGTTTTTTTAGATGAGCCTCATTATATAGGCTTAGTCTGGAAAAGACCATGTCAACTATTGGATGAGATTATCCAGGCTCGAATTGATTTGCAAAACGAATTGTTTCGCTTGGAAGGAGAAAGTGATCTAACTAGCGCTAATTCTGAGGCCGTAGCGTTGTGCAATTTGCCGAATGTCGAAGTATCAAAAATGATTTTACAGGAGCTTGAGCTTTATAAAAAAATCAGAAGTAGAATTCGGACACTTGATAACACAAAAGACGAACAACGAAAGCTCAAAATTTGCGAATCTGAAACTGAAAATGTTGCAGGACGAGTTGGAGTTATTCCCGCACCATACACTTGGTGATTAAATGTCGTTTAGCCCCCCTCTTTTAAGAGGGGGGTATTTTGTGTCAGTTATTTTACCAACTTATTTCTTAAGATTTGTTGTACCGTAGACGGATTGGCTTTACCATGAGATTCTTTCATGACTTGACCCACTAAAAAGCCAATAACTTTTTCTTCTCCAGCTCGAAAATCAGCCTGCGCTTTGGCTGTTGCTGGCTTAGCAAGCACTATGTCCACAATCGCCTCAAGTGCACTAAGGTCATTTTCTTGGATAACCCCAAGTTCTTTTGCAATATTGCGGGCTCCGCGACCTTTCATTTGGGGATCGAATAGTTTTAAAAATACTTCTTTTGTGGCAGTAGATGATAATTCTTTTTCAGCGTTCATTTTGGCGAGCTCTTTCAGCTCTTCCCCACTAGGCAAGTCGTTTAAATATTCTGCCGATTTTTCTTCTGCCAGTAGCACAGATGCAAACAAATTAGACAAAAATTTTGCATTATCTTGTCCCACTTCATTTAATTTTTCCATTAATTCTGGATAATCAAGCAAAACTTCAAGCGTATCTTTAATAATTGTCTTATCAAACATATCACGATAGTTAGACGGCATTAAGGGTAACTTAGCAGTCTCAGCTTCGATGAATTCAACAGATAAATTGATTGGAGGTAAATCAGGCTCTGGCATATAACGATAATCTTTGGCTTCTTCTTTGGAGCGTTGTCCAGTAGTCTTACCAGTCGCATCGTTCCAACCACGAGTCTCCTGGACCACCTTTTCTCCGGCCTCAAGAAGCTTGGTCTGTCTAGCGATTTCATATTCTACTGCTCGTTCTACAGATCGGAACGAATTTAGGTTTTTGATTTCCGCCCTGGTTCCGAGCTGATCGGATCCTTCTGGTGCTACTGAAACATTTATATCAAAACGCATGTTACCATTATATAAATCACCATAAGTTACTTTAGCGTAGCGCATCAGACGCCAAAGCTCTTTACAATAGTCATGGGCATCTTTAGCTGAGTGAATATCTGGCATTGAAACAATTTCGATTAAAGGTGTGTCTACTCTATTTAAGTCAACCAATGAATAAGTATCAAAATGAGTAAGCTTGCCAGCGTCTCCTTCAAGATGGGCATGTTCAATTCGAATTCGTGTTCCTGAAGGCAATTCTACGTATCCTGCCCCAATAATAGGTTGATAAAACTGAGTAATCTGATAGCCTTTTGGTGAATCTGGATAAAAATAATGTTTGCGGTCGAACCTTGATTTAGGATTGATTTCACAATTCATTGCTTTGCCTGCCCGAATTGCAAATTTGACAGCTTCACCATTTAGTCGTGGTAGCATACCAGGCAAGGCATAATCAACTGGTGACACACAAGAATTTGGCTCTTTTCCTCTTGCATCATTATCTACTTCAGAGAACAATTTAGTTTTTGTCGATAATTGTACGTGGCACTCAATGCCGATGGTCGGAATATATTTCATTAGATTGCTCCTAAATCTTTTAAGGCTTGTTTGTATATCGTCAAAGCATTTAAAGCCTGTCGGTAACTTATTTCGATATCGGGTTCGTGAGCTATTGCATTACGAAGTTTATGAGCTCGCCAAACACTATTCAAATTTGAGAATTTTCCTCCAATTTTTTTTAAACGATCCCCCATTGTTTTTCCAGAAACCCCCATCTCTATCATGGCTTTATCGAGTAATTTATCTGCTTCAATAATAGTAGTCATAAAACTGGCGGGGTTGTCTTGTTTTAATTTATTTTCAATTTCCAAAAATTTAGCCTGGTAATTTGCCATGTTAAAATGATGCCCACGTTTGCCAGTTAATAAAATAGAGATAAACACCAAAATTGCCACGATTAAAATTGCTACGATAAAAGTCACTACGCCACCATCCATTAGATTAGCTCCTTTGCAAATTCAATTAATTTTTTATCGCTACATTTTGGCCCAACTAGTTGCAAACCAATAGGTAAACCAGCCTTTGTTGTTCCAGCAGGAATGGCAAGACCTGGCACTCCAGCGAGATTTAAAGATACGCTCATCATATCTTCGAGATACATGGCGATCGGATCATTGATTTTTTCGCCAAGTTTAAAGGCGGGGTTTGGTGAAACTGGTGTTAGGATATAATCTACTTGCGAGAAAGCTTTATTGTACTCTTCAACAATTAAAGTTCTAGCTTTGGCTGCCTTCAAGAAATATGCATCATAAAAACCAGATGAAAGCACGAAATTTCCAATCATAATCCGACGTTTATTTTCTGGCATAAATCCTTCACTGCGAGTGTTGGTATATAATTCTTCTAGAGACGTAGATTTGTCCGATCTAAAACCATAGCGTATCCCATCATAACGCGATAAATTAGAAGCAACTTCTGCAGGCACGATAATATAGTATACCGCTAACGCATATTTTAAGGTTGGCATTTCAATTTCTGTAATTTCATAACCTTTAGAACTTAGAAGATCACATTTCTTTTTTAGCGCTTCACGGATTTCATCGTTCACTACGTCGTTGTCGAAATCTTTGATAATGCCGATTTTTTTGATATTTTGCTCTGAGCCTTTGTCGTAATAATTCGGCAAAGTTGTCATATCTTTTTCATCTTGGCCAGACGTAATTGACATTAAAATATCCATATCGTCAGGACTTTTAGTGAAAAAACCAACACAATCGGTTGATGAAGCCATCGCGACCACGCCATAACGAGAAATACAGCCGTAAGTTGGCTTAAATCCATAAATTCCGTTAAACGATGCGGGCTGTCTGATTGAGCCTCCAGTATCTGTACCAGTTGCAAATTCTACAATATCAAGTGCTACTGCGACAGCTGATCCTCCAGAAGAGCCACCAGCTACGCGTTCCTTGTCAAAGGCATTTAAAGTTGGTCCAAAATATGAATTTTCCGTAGAAGAACCATGGGCAAAAGCATCAAGATTGGTGCGTCCAATCATAATGGCGCCTTCTTCCTCTAATTTTTGGACTGCCGTAGCCGTGATCGGTGAAACGAAACCTTCCAAAATGTGTGCTGAAGCTGTTGTCTGCCCTTCCGGACTCAAAAAATTATCTTTTAAAGCATACGGTACGCCAGCTAATCGACCAACTTTTTCACCATTAGCAATCTTGCGATCGATTTCGCGAGCTTTTTCTATCGCAACAGCTTCGTTTAAATATGTAAAGATATGATAATCGGCAAAATATTTTGCTTTTTCTAAAGCGTCCCTCACCAATCTTTCTGCAGAAACGGTTTTGTTTGCTATTTTCATTTATAGTACCTTTGGAACTTTAATTTGATAATCTTTTTCATTCTTTGTCAAAGCGAGCAATTGTTCTCTACTTGCATCTTGTTCTTTAACTGTGTCATCTCGCCAAATATTTTCCATTTCAAAAACTTGGTAAGTTGGCTGTATGTTATCGGTATCAAGTTTGTCTAGTTGTGAAATATAGTTAATGATGTTTTTTAGGTCTTTACCTAGGGTTTCAATTTCAGCTTCTGATAATGAAAAATCAGAAAGCTCGGCTAAATGAATTATATCCTCGCGTTTTACGTCCATATATTATATTATAACACATAATTCATATGTGCTGTGATCACTTAGGAAAGAGTTTTATTTCGGTGATTATTTAACGTTTTTAAATAAAATCTTTTTTACGTATTTTAAAATTGGCGCAGCTTCTTTTAAATCCAAAAAATAGCTTGCAATTAAATAGGCTGCTGCCGAAATAGTTGCAATTAATAGAAATTTTGGCACTGTTATTACTAATGAGTTGTCGGTAGCCATCAGAGGGATAAACTTTGTCATTGAAAACGCCACGCAGCCAGTTATAATGGTCGCAAAAATCATCCTGAGTGAAGCCTTGAAAAAGGCACGGTCAAACAATGCTCCTGAAGTGCGTTTTTGTAAAATAAACAACAAAATAATAATTTCAATGATTGCCCCAATGGACTGAGCGGCGCCTAGTCCATCTACTCCCCAACCCAACAAATAAAACCATACCGATAGTAGCATAGTTAGCCCAACTGCGATAATCGACACGATGAAGGGGGTTTTAGTATCCTGGAATGCATAAAAACCTCTTGACGCAATGTGAAAAACCGACCGCGCAAAGATTGCAATTACGAGTGTTCCCAAGATTGAAGCGATCGTCCAGTTGCTGTCATTGTTGCCGATATTGGAAATAAAACTTACAACGTAGCCTCTAGTAAAGAAAGTAATAATCGCTACTGGTAACGAAATCCAAACAATTGTTCTAAGCGCTTGGCGAAAAGTGTCGTAGAACTCTTTTTTATCTCCACTGCCAAGCTGCTCGGTCAGTTTTGGGAAAAAAGCAGTCGAAATAGCTACGCCAATTAAATTAATAGGCATTTGATGAAGCGAGGTTGCCTGGTTAAAAGATCTTACCGCTCCTGCTCCCATTCGTGAAGATAGGTTCGTATTGACAATACCATTTATATAATCGATTCCTTGGTCTAAAGAACGTGCGGGCAACAATTTAAGGATTGAACGAAAACCTTGATTCCGCCAATAAATCTTAAATTCATAATCCATACCAAGACCAAATAGTCCGATTAATGCTACAACAAGCTGCATCACGGCCCCAAGAATCACGCCAAGCGCTACCCCCATAATTCCCCCTTCAAATAATTGTACACCGAACAAATTTATTCCTCCGGTGAACCAAGTAATACCAATAATAATGCCTATATTATATATAGCGGGGGCAAAAGCATAAAATACAAAACGGCCTACTGCTTGTTGTACTGAGGTTAGAACCGTAGCTATACTAAAGAGGAACGGATTCATGGCGATAACCCGTGTCATATTGATAGCAAGTACCATTCCGCTTTCATCAAGCCCTGGGCTTACAATATAACGAATTAACGGATCAGCAAAAATCATAATTAGAATACTAGTGATCAGCGTTAAGATTGCAAATAAATTAAGTAAGCTCGACGAAAGCTCCCAGGCAGATTTTTTATTGCCAGTTGCTAAACGCTGGTTAAAAACTGGGATAAATGAGACTGCAAGAGCTCCAGATGTTAAGATGAAAAACATGAAATCTGGTATAGTGAATGCTGCTGTATAGGCATCGATTCCAGTTGGATAAGTCCCTAAATAATATGAGTTCAAAAGACGATCACGAAAAAGCCCAAGAAGCGCCGAAATCAAAGTCGACGACGCCAACACAATTGCGGCCGATTTAACCGACAATTTCATATTGGCTAATTGTACTACAGACTTAAATTTGAAGCGTCGCATATATATTATATTGTAGCACATATTGTGCTTTAGCTCATTTTTACGTTTTATATATTTTTATAACAAAACAAAAAGTAAATTTCCCATTCTAAAACATAAATGCTATAATATACTTCATGAAGAAGAAAAAAACCGAAGCTATTTTGCCGTTAAAAAAAACAGAAACGGCTAAGTCTTCGCAAAAAACTGCGAAAAAATCTGCTAAGCTCTACTCTAGCCTGATCTATAAACGTCGAGCTAAGAAAGAGGCAAATGCTCGTCGGCGTGCGGAAGAATTAGCTAAATTGCCAAAAGAGCCCATAAAACGATTTTTTGCGCGCCTTCATCCAAAGCGGGTATTTAAATGGTGGTTTTCTTGGCGTGGCCAAAAGGCAATTTTAAAGTTTTTTGCAGCCTGTATATTAATTGGTATTATTTTTATTGGTGGCCTCTTCCTTTACTACAAGAAAGATCTTGACCAAATCCGTCTTGACGAAATGTCCATATCCGAAACAGTCAATACTTACCTTGATCGTAACGGGGTAGTTTTGTGGCGTGACACTGGGACTGAAGATTATCGTTTAGTTGTCGATAAAGATGATATTTCGCCATATATGTATCAGGCTACTGTTGCCATTGAGGATAGAAATTTTTATAACCATATAGGGGTAGATTTTACGGCGCTTATTCGTGCCGCGCTGTCTACATTTACGGGTCACGGGATACAGGGTGGTTCTACTTTGACTCAGCAATTGATTAAACAAGTTTATTTTTCCGATGAAGCTCAAAGCGAAAATCGTGGAGGTCTCTCGCGTAAGATTAAAGAATTAATTTTATCAATCGAACTCGAGCGCATGTATTCTAAAGAGCAAATTATTACTATGTATCTAAACCAATCACCTTATGGAGGTCGTCGTAATGGTGTCGAATCTGCCGCTAGGACATATTTTGGTAAATCCGCCAAAGATCTTACATTGGCAGAGTCAGCACTGCTTGCTGCTATTCCAAATAATCCAGGTGTGTTGAACCCCTATAATGTCTATGGGAATGAAATGTTAATTGCGCGCCAACATAAAGTTTTGGACGATATGGTATCTATGGGCTATATTACTGAAGAAGAGGCTACAACAGCCAAAGAAGTTGCAATATTAGACACGATTCAACCCGAAGCTAGTCAATATGCTGGGATTTTAGCACCACACTTTGTTTTAGAGGTTAGATCGCAACTTGAAGATAAATACGGCATTCAAACCATGCGAGCTGGCGGATGGACAATCACTACGACTCTTGATTATCGTGCTCAGCAAATTGCTGAAGAGGCGGTTGCTGCTGGGGCAAGCATTTTTTACGATAATAATTCAGACAACATCGCACTGGCTTCTTTGGATGTAGAAACATCTCAGGTTATTGCGATGGTCGGCTCGGTAGATTTTAATAATGTCGAATATGGTTATTATAACGCCGCCAATGCATTGCTTGAACCTGGTTCTACTATTAAACCAATTCTCGACTATGCTCCGCTCTTTACTCAACGTGAAGGTATTAATTATGGTCCAGGTAGTATTCTTAAAGATGAAAATATAGACAAAATATATTGCGCTGGCAATACCAGTAACTGTCGTCTCCGCAACTATACGGGCAAATTCTATGGGAACATTACAATTAGACAAGCTCTTTCCAACTCTTTGAATATTCCAGCAGTAAAAGCGTTATATATTAATGGAATTGATAATTCTCTCGAGATTGCACATGCGCTTGGCGATAAATCATATTGCGAAGACAGAAGCGGTTATGGCCTTTCTATCGCTATTGGCTCAGGTTGCAATATTCGTTTGACTGAGCATGCTAATGCATATGCATCAATTTCTCGAGGAGGTACTTATAAGGATATTGTTTATGTGCTCGAAATTAAAAATAATTCGGGCGAAGTCATTGAAAAGTGGACTGATAGCGCTGGCGAACGTGCGATTGACAATCAGGTTGCCTATATGATTTGGGATATTCTGCACGATGCTGCAGCTAGAGCGTCACTCGTTTTTGGCAACCAATCATACGCTTTTGGGTTTAAAGTTCCTGGCGTCGAAACAGCTTCAAAAACTGGCACTACTACAACATCAAACTCTAGCGTTACTAAAGATTCACTTATGATTAGTTTTTCGTCGGCTATCTCTACAGTCGTTTGGAATGGCAACCACAACGGTTCAGGTCTTAAAAACTCCAACAATACGATTGTGCGGCGAGTCATAAATAACTATATGGAGCACGTCCATAAAGACGTTTATGCTCCAGAAGGTAAATGGAAGTCTGGTGATACTCCAGTTAAACCAGCTGGTATTAAAACCCTCACAGTCAATGGTAAAACTGATATTTGGCCTAGCTGGTTTAATGAATCAAAAAATTCTGGTGTCGTTAAAGAAACTTTAACATTCAATAAATATAATCATTTATTAGCGTCTGATTGTACTCCAGAAGATTACAAAATTGAGATTGAAATCACTAGAGTAACCGATCCAATGACTGGCAACGAAACATACAATGTTCCAGAGCCATACAATCGTGAAGCTAGTGACCCATGCACTTATGTTCCGCCAAGCGTATCTATTTCCATAGTTGAAGATCGAATTATTGCTACCATTAATCGAGGGAGTTATGATATCTCTGGTCACACGCTTTATGTAAATGGCGTTGAAAAAAGTGGCACATCGTTAAACCCGACTGGCGGATCCATTAACGGATATACTTTTGATGGTACAGAAACGTCTATTAAATTAGTTATCTCTGATACCGCTGGATATATGGCATCAGACGAAAAAACCTTTACCCCCAGTTCAAACGGTAATTAGAATTTATTGTCTACTGATTTTAGCAAAAATAATTTTGCCAGCAGAGGTTTCGTGAATCTTGGTAAATTCCACAAGTATTCTTCCCCTACTTTTTTGGCAGCTTTATCAATCACGACCATTGTTCCGTTTGGGAGGTGGCCAATTCCTTGCCCGCGGTTTGCTCCTTTTTCGGTGATTTTTATTTTAGCTTTTTCACCTGGTAAAAAATCAGTTCTAACAGCAAGCGCCAAATCATTGATATTTAGAGTTTTAATTTTTTCCGCCTCAGCTACTTTTATCAAATTATAATCTAATGTTAATATCGCCCCCCTAGTTTCTTTAGCGTATTTCAATAGTTCGTCGTCAACCTTTTTTCTATCTTCACCGTCATCGATAATTTCAGTATCAACATTTATTATACGCTCAAGTTCAAGGGCTACTTCAAGCCCAGCCCTTGCTCGAATTCTTTTTTCTGAATCTTTATTGTCTGCCAGGAGTTGAAGTTCTTTGAGTACACTCTTTAAAATAACTAAATTTCCATTTAAGAAACCAGTTTTTGCAATATTTAAGATACGACCATCGATTAAAACTGAAGTGTCAACGTAAATTTTTTGTTGGCCATTATTTAGCGGCCGATACTTTCGTAAGATCAAAAAAGATGTTTCACCAAAAATTGCTAGACAAATTAACAAAATCAAATATTCCATTTGTCGATTATTTTATCAAATCTTCTCCGAATTGAACAGCATGAAGATGATTTTCTTCTAAAATGGCTTGATACTTCAAGACTAAATCTTCTCTCTTTTTGACAGTGGCGATATCTATCACAAGATCATACCTTGAAGCAACATTTTTTCGTAGCATCTCAAAAGGCGTTGTGGTTGAACCTTCTTCATTGAAGCCATGTACCCTTAGTCTTCGTCTTTCAGTATAATTTTCCAGAATATTTTCAAAAGTTTCAGGGTAGCCATGGAAATTTGCCAAGATAGGTTTATCCTTAGTAAATAAATCTGCGAATTTTTCTTTAGTCAATTTGTTTCTAGTTGTACCAATTGCTCGATAGGACAAAGCGTTAATACCAACAAAACGAATTCGGATATTGGGAATATCTTCTTTTAAAATTTTGATCGCCTCAAGCGTTTCGTGTGTTACGATATCGCCAGCAGCAGTGAAAATAAACTCAGGATCATCATCAGAAACAAATTGATAAATCGAGGCTCCACCATTATCAAATTGGAATTTTGCATGCTTTGAATCAATGTATCGCGGCTGAGTATTTTTATTGAATGTTGTGAGATTTACAACATCTTTGGAGCGAAGCATAAAGTCAAAAGCTTCTTCAGCGGCAACATCATCAACTGGAAAAAGACAATTAACCAAATTAGATGGAACAGATAGTAAGGTTGAAATTAAGGCTGGCGATTGATGTGTGAAGCCGTTATGGTCCTGGCGCCAACAAGTTGAGGTGGAAAGCAGGTTTACTGCCGGCATAGACTTTCGCCACGCCACGGACTTAGATTGCTTAATAAATTTGATTTGTTGCAAAAGTTGAGACGTAATAATCGGCAAGAACGCCTCATAGCTTCCGAGCATTGCTTTCTCGTTATTTAATAAATGTCCAGTCATCACACTAAACAAAACATTTTCAGAAAGCATTTCAATAATTCTTCCCTCTTCACTCTCTGGCAAATCCCATGGCTTTTGAGGTAAATTCCAAGCTCTTTTTTCTACATTAAATACGGCATCAAATTTGTTAGAGGTTGTTTCGTCTGGCGAAAAGAAATAAAAGTGAGGATCATTCTTTAGCTGATCAGCCAACAAGTTCCCGATTTTTTGTGCTGATGAATATAATTCCGTTCCAGGGTTTTCAACTTGCTTAATCATTTCGTTAATTCTCCATTTTCATCAAATAATTCCTGAGGACGATAAGATTTTAACCAATTTTCTAAAATTCTTAACTCTTTTTCGTCGGATTTTGGATTTTTTAAAGGAATTTGGTGTGAATCTTGATATTGATTCGGCCCGCCATATCCTTTCTGATTATCAAAAATATAAAACGGATCAGCAATATTTTTAGATAAAATATCTTGAAAACTTTCGGCTCCATCATTGTCACGTATCCAAATCGGAGAAAAACCAAACCCACGAATTATTTCATTTAATTCCCTTTCTGATTTACGTGCATATATTGAGGGGGCTGAAATTTTATAACCATTAAGATGTAAGAACGGTAAAATTTTTCCATTATTTGGTCCAGACAATAAATTTTGCAAAATTAAGGAATCTAGCGCGGTTGCAGTTTCGAGCTCACCATCGCCAATTAGAACTGCTACGGTTTTTTCTGGGTGGCCTAAACAAAATCCATAAGCATTAGCCAGGGCGTAGCCCAATTCGCCACCTTCTGTAATAACTCCAGGTGTAATTGGACTAGCATGACTCGGAAATCCATCTGGCCACGAAAAATTTTTGCAAAAATATTCCAACCCTATTCTATCAAGGGTAGCTTCTGGGCTCGTTTTTTCAAGTTCGCCGTCCAACCACAAATTTGCTTGCAATGCCGGAAAGCCGTGACCTGGACCTAAAACAAAGCTGAAATTTGGGTCATCCCGAAAGAAAGCTTTTAAATTAGCATATACCGTATTAATACCATGGCATGTTCCCCAATGTCCGAGTAGACGAGGCTTAATATCGTCAAATTCTAGCGGGCGTTCTAATAAATAATTATTTCGCAAAAAAAGCTGAGCCACTACTAAATAATCACAAATTCTTATACGTTTCTGTATTTTTTCAGCATCAGTAATTCCCACCGCCACCATGAATTAATTATAACACAAAATTATACACATAGACTTTAATGTTATGTTTATGAAACTTAATGTTATGTTTTAAAAACATAACATTAAGACTTCTTGCCATCAATAAATTCTTTAATTCTTTCAATTTCATCACGAAGTCCAGCTGCGCGTTCAAATTCTAAGTTTGCTGCGGCGAGTTGCATTTCGGACGATAATTGTTTAACTAGATTTGGTAGTTCGTCTTTTGGAATTCGTTTTATATTAAGTTTATTTTCCTTTTCTTTTTCAGGTATAATTGCGCGAAGTCCAGCCGAAATTTCTTTTTGCACAGAATGAGGAGTAATTCCGTGTTTGACATTATAGGCTTTTTGAATTTCGCGGCGCCGATTGGTTTCTGAGATTGCTTTTTCCATGCTTTCAGTAATAAAATTAGCATACATAATTACTCTACCTTCTTCATGTCGCGCAGCCCGTCCAATTGTTTGAATTAAAGCAGATTCGGAACGTAAGAAACCTTCTTTATCAGCGTCCAAAATTGCTACGAGCGATACTTCTGGAAGATCCAGACCTTCGCGCAATAAGTTGATTCCAACGAGAACATCATACACGCCAGCACGTAAATCTCTTAATATATCACCTCGCTCTAAGGTGTCTATGTCGGAATGTATATAAGCGGTCTTTACGCCTCGTTCTTTTAGATGGTCAGTTAAATCTTCTGCCATACGTTTGGTTAGAGTTGTAATTAAAGTTCGTTGACCTTTGGCAATGCGTCGGTCTATTTCTTCCATTAGATTATCGATTTGTCCGTCTGGGCTACGCACTTCAATTTCTGGGTCAAGTAACCCAGTTGGACGAATCACTTGCTCTGCTGGTTTTGGAGAAATCTCTAATTCATGCTCTCCTGGCGTAGCTGATACATAAATTGCTTGATTGATGCGTTTCTCAAATTCACCATAGGTTAGCGGGCGGTTATCAAGGGCGCTGGGTAAACGAAAACCATAATCAACCAATGTTAGTTTTCTGGCATGATCGCCATTATACATACCTCTTACTTGAGGCAACGTCATATGCGATTCATCCACTATGAGCAAAAAATCTTTTGGGAAAAAATCTAACAACGTCGACGGAGGTTCACCTGGTTGACGTCCGTCAAGATGGCGAGAATAGTTTTCAATTCCTTTAACGAATCCAGTTTCTTTAAGCATTTCAAGATCATATTTTGTTCGTTGTGATAACCTTTGTGCCTCAAGATATTTTTGGTGTTTTTCAAAAAATTTTAGTCGGTCTTCATATTCTGCGCGAATTGTTATTAAAGCTTTTTCTAGTTGTGATTTTGGTGTAGCGTAATGAGTATTAGGAAAAATATGAATACTGCTTGGCTTTTCTTTGACTTCAAAAGTTAAAGGATCGATAATTTTAATTTCTTCCAAAGTGTCAAACCCAAACTCAAATCGATAAGCATACTCACCATTTGCTGGATACAAATCTATCGTGTCGCCCATTACTCGGAAGTTTCCTCTTTCAAACGCTAAATCGTTACGATGATATTGTATGGAGACCAATTTGCGAATAAAATCCGTCTGCAATACTACGTCGTTATTTGAGACCTCAAAAGACATCTCGAGGTAATGTTCGGGCGAACCGATGCCATAGATGCATGAAACCGATGCTACAACAATCACGTCACGTCGAGTCAAGAGCGCTTCTGTCGCGCTGTGCCTTAAACGATCTATCTCGTCATTAATTGCCGAATCTTTTTCGATGTAAGTGTCAGTCGATGCGATGTAAGCTTCAGGTTGATAATAATCAAAATAAGATACAAAATAATGTACTTCATTTTCGGGGAAAAACTCTCGGAATTCTGAATACAATTGTGCGGCCAAAGTTTTATTGTGCGCCAAAATTAAAGTTGGTCGTTGAGTATTTTGGATAATGTTTGCCATCGTAAAGGTTTTGCCAGATCCAGTTACGCCAAGTAAAGTTTGCTCACGAATGCCAGACAACACGCCGTCTGTAAGTTGTTTAATTGCAGAAGGTTGATCACCAGTTGGCTGATATTTAGATACTAATTTAAATTTAGCCATATCTATTATTATATCATGTAGATATATTATATAATATATGTATAAAATATACCGTAAATGTAAAATCTGGCTCTATAGTCAAGATAAAGCCATCAATTTTAATCAAGACGTTTCATCGTCGGAAATGGCACTGCTTCTCTTCCAGACACACCCTCAAGTAGCCAAAAATTTCGTTCTGAATTTCCCCAACCACAAGCTGGTGGCATACCATACTCAAGCATTTCGACAAAATCACGATCTAGCATTTGAGCTTCATCATCTCCAGCATCGCGTGCTGCTTGTTGTTCTTCGAAACGCGCCAGTTGATCGAGAGGGTCGTTCAGTTCCGAAAAACCATTTCCCATCTCGGTTCCTGCGATTATCGGATGGAATCTTTCAGTTACAAGAGGATTTTCTATTGATTTTTTGGCTAACGGCGACAATGAAAGAGGCTCTTCAATTACCCAGTATGGACCAGCTGAAGTTTTGCGAATTAATTTCCAGACATGATCGATAAGTCTTGCTTCAGAAACTTCAAAATTTGTTTCAACGCCATTTTCTTTTAAGATTCGGACTAGTTGTTCACGATCTGGGTTGAATACGTCAACGTCAAATTTTTCGCGGAGTAAGTCTGCATATTTATAGCGCGGCCATTCACAGTCGAGATCAATATCAAATCCTCCAACGTTAAATTTTAACGTTCCCCAAGTCTCCATTGCTACATATTTCATCATTTCTTCATAGAATTTCATTCCATCTTCGTAGTTTTCATAAGCGGCATAAGCCTCGAAAGCAATATGCTCAGGTAAATGTTCATCGTCTACACCTTCATTTCTGAAACGTGGGCCAATATCGTAAACTTTTTCAAATCCGCCACCAAGTAATCTTTTTAAAGGCAGTTCGTGCGAAATGCGTAGATAAAAATTTTCGTCTAAAGCATCCATATGTGTAACAAAAGGGTTGGCATCGGCACCACCAGTAGTATGTTCTAATACTGGAATATTGATTTCAATAAATCCGTGTTCGTTCATAAAATTACGTGTAGCCTGCCAAAATCTTGATCGCCGTACTAATCTTTCGCGCACTTCAGGATTTACGTTCATATCTATATAACGATGACGATAACGCTCTTCTTTGTTGGTATATTTCTCAGGTAAAGGTCTCAAAGATTTGGTTAATAATTTTACATAGTTAGTAAAAATCGATATTTCGCCAGTCTGAGACTTATCGACTCGACCTGTTGCTTCAACAAAATCTCCAATATCTAAAAGTTTGATTTCTTTTGCGCCAAACAATCCTTCGGGTGTCTTATCGTCAGCTTTCATAAAAATTTGTACTTCACCAAAATAATCACGAAGTTTGATAAAAACTAATTTTCCGAACGAGCGAATAGCAACTATTCGTCCAGCAATCGTCACTTCTTGACCTTGCTTTTCATCAAAATGATTAACAATATCTGAAATTTTTGTATTTCGATGAGATTTAGCTGGATATGGATCAATCCCACGCTCGCGAATTTCTTTTAATTTCTTTAGTCTTTCATTGCGATAGTCATCAAGTAGCATAGTTTATATTATATCATGTTACTTAATTTCGACAATCTTAACTTTTTTTCCATTAAAATCAAACTCTTCGCCAGCTTTTCGCCCAAGGATTGCTTTACCGATTGGAGATTCATTTGAAATCTTCCCCTCTAATGGATTCGCTTCGGTTGGTCCAACCAAAGCATAGGAAACTTTGCGACCATCCATATCTAAATTCACAAGAGCTCCAAGATCAACTTTGTCTTTTTTGCCGCCACGAATAATTTTGGCATTTTTTAGGATTTCTTGAATTTCAAGGATTCTTCCTTCAGCCATTTTTTGCTCATTTCTGGCGGAGCTATATTCTTCGTTTTCGGACAAATCACCAAAAGCCCGAGCTGTTGCGATTTTTTCGGCGATATTAGGTCGATTTTTAATCAAAATTTCTAGTTCTTGCTCTAATTCTTTTTTGCCTTCTGCAGTCAAATTTATGCTCTTCCTAATCATACTGACTCCCACTTTTATTAGTACTTATGAGTTTACTCGAAAAAAACATGTCCGTCAACCCCTTTTATTTAAATTTCGGATAATTTTATCAATTTGGATTCGCCAGTTTGACGATTAGTCAATTCTGCCGAGTTTTCAGCTAAGGTTTTGTCGGAAATCACCAATCTATAAGGAAGTCCTATTAAATCGGCATCCGCAAATTTTTCACCTGGCCTAGAATCTCTATCATCAAAGAACGTTTCTGTCTTATGTTCAGCATAAAACTCTTCCGCCACGCGGTTTCCGTTTTCGCCGATACCTACTAAATAGTATTTAAAGGGTGCTACTGATTCTGGCCAAACTAAACCCTTATTATCAGCGAATCTTTCAGCGATTACGCCCATAAGACGAGACACACCGATACCATAGCAACCCATATAAACAGTTTTTTGGGCATTTTTTTCATCGATATACTTAAGCCCAAGCGGCTCTGAATATTTAAATTTCAGTTTAAAAATATTACCAACTTCTGCTGCCGTGTTTTCTTCTAAATCTTCACGGCTTACTCCGAGGTCTGTCAAAACTTCAGGATTCAAAACTTCTTTATTCAAGACTACGCTTTTATCGGCATTATAATAAACAGTGTCTTCTCCTACAGGTAAAAGAGTTTGAAATTCGTGCGAATATTTAGAAAAAATTCCGCCCGAAGCAAACGTCTCAAATGTCAAATCACCAATCCCCAATCTTTCAAAAATTCGTCCATAAGCCTTTTCAACCTCTGCATAAAACCGATTTAAATCTTCTTCCGAGGTGTGGAAACTGTATAAATCCTTCATTAAAAACTCACGTCCACGTAAAATTCCTGATTTTGCTCGTAATTCATTGCGGAATTTAGTCTGGAATTGATATACATAGAGAGGCAAATCTCGATAGCTTGAGATGTAAGATTTAAGAAGCTCCGTAATTGGCTCTTCGTGTGTAGGGGCAAGCCCTAAAGTCCCGCCAGAAGAAAGTTCAGTTTTAAACCAAATATCTACTTCCTGGTCACTAAATCTGCCCGTTTTTTCCCAGGGCTCTGGATTCTGTAAGGACGACATTAGAACCTCTTCGCAACCTATCTTATTTAAT
Source organism: uncultured Candidatus Saccharibacteria bacterium (assembly GCA_946638615.1). Taxonomy (GTDB): domain Bacteria; phylum Patescibacteriota; class Saccharimonadia; order Saccharimonadales; family Saccharimonadaceae; genus Nanosyncoccus. The sequence goes on from CAMPBO010000001.1 coordinate 74,231, forward strand.
TCTTCACGAATAATTGTTTTAATATTTTCAAGTACTCTTAGACCTAAAGGCAGATAATCATATACTCCTGCCATTTCTTTATGGATATAGCCCGCCCTCGTAAGTAAAGCCCCGTTTTTTGCTGTTTCATCTTTTGGGGCTTCTCTCAAAGTTTTTACAAAAGTTTTCGAAAATCTCATAGATACTATTATAGCATATCTAAGAAAAATACCTATAATATATATTATAGCATACATTATGACAATTGTCAATATTAGCCAACGCCAAGGACGTAAAGCAGGTAAAAAGCCACGCCATTTTTTAACATATGGAGTAATATACCAGAATAAATTGTTCCAGTGATTTCGCGCAACCCACAGAGTACTATCGACATTGCGAAAACATTCACCCCAACATTCCATTGTAGATGCACGATACCAAATAATAGTGATACCAAAAAAATAGAAATAAACATCGAGATTTTATTCGAAAAATTAAGAGCTAATCTTTCGCGAATTTTTCCATATAGCCATCCTCTAAAAATTATTTCTTCCATAATCGGAGCAACTATAACTAGTGTGATAAAAGCTATGATTCTATCGAATCCTATTACATAAACATTAAAACCTAACTCTTGAATTTCTGTAGCATTAAACCAAGGAAACAGATTAAAAAGAGTTGTAATTCCACCTGCTAGAATTAAATATATTACAAAACCAACAGGGGCAAGCCCGATATCAGTCCAAGTCGGGGACCCTCTTAGTCCTAATTCGTTTCGGTTGGTTTTGAATTTTATGCTGGGAATTAGAATTATCAAGATCATTGCAATAACATAAGAAAGAGCTGAATAAATGGCCGTCCAAACTGGTTGCAAAAATTGCTCAGTTCCTAAAATCAAAACCATTATTTTTCCAACTATAAGTTGGGCCACAATTACGGAAGCTGCAACCCAAATTAGCATACCAAAAACATGAAGGCTGGTTTTTGCCCAACTTTTTTTCGAGGAGAGTTTAAATTTTTTCATTACCTAGCTATCCTTACGATATCTAAAATTGTTACAATGAAAAATATCGCCAAAAGTGCAATCAGGGCTCGCGAAACTATTCTTTCCTCAGTTTCTTTAGTGAGATGTTTTTTTCGTATTTTGTAAATTGCGATAAGCAACCATCTTCCCCCATCTAAAGCTGGAATTGGAAGTACGTTCATACAAGCTAAAGATACAGAAATCAAAGCTGCAAGAAATGCCAAATTGGTTGGCCCCGCTGATGTGAAAGCTGGAAATAGGACGCCAATAATCCCCACTGGACCAGATACGGAATCTCCGACTGTAGATATGGCTTCTT
>CAMPBO010000002.1 GCA_946638615.1 uncultured Candidatus Saccharibacteria bacterium
TAAGCATAGAGAGTATAGAATCAGTGGCTACCTTAGTGCCTTCCGAAGAGCCAAGTTCAGGGTTTCCGTTAAGATTCATTGTGTTACCATCATCTTCATCTATTTGGTCACAAGTCTCATACCCGCTTAGAGTATTGCAAATATTGTATCCCCTACCACTTCCTACTCCAGCTTGGGGACTTTTACTAGAATCATTTGTACTAGTAAGATAGGATGCAAACTTTACTTTAACATTATCTGCTTGGGTAGCGTAAGTACCATTGGTGACATTGTTTCTTTTAGTTTTAGTCTCTACACTAGCTGAACGGATTGAAGCTGTTTCTCCAGCATAGACGTGGTCACTACTTAACTCAATCGTAGCTGTAAGTTTGAAGTTGTAAGGCACTAGGACGTCAGCGTGAGAGGAGGTGGTTCCAGTACAGTCGCTACTATAATAATTGTTTGAATGATAACAAGTGCTACGATAGCATGAATAACAGCATGTGTCACAAGTGGTGCTACAACTCCTCTCTTCGCCATCACCAGAACAAGTAGTCACACAGTTGCACGAGTACGAACCACAAATACCACAACTCTCACCATAATTACATTTCCAATTATGTGGTGGATCTAATGACACGCTTGCATAGGTAGGGTATCCAGTATTTATTGTTTCAATCAAAGTTTCGCCAGCCTTGTTTACTGGGCTACCACCACTATATCCATGTTCAACCTTGTAAGTGTTATCTATTAAAGACTTGACTTCCGACATGCCAACAACGTAATTGCCGCCATTATAAATTTGAAGATTTAGCGTTCCAGTACGATAATTACCAATACTAGTATTTGGATTTCTAAAGTTACTTATCCTAGGGTTTACTCCTTTGTTGACTGAGGTTATCACTCTGAAATAATTCTGCCAGTTATAAATAGATTCCATAGCAACATTATCATTAGCCGTAGTTCCACCTTCTCCTAGAGAACTAGGATGTCCACCATCACGCCTTGTGGCAATGGTTTTAGCTACTTTTTGTGCTCCAGGATAATAACAGTGTATCCAATCAATATTATCATTAGGCTTAGCGTATACGCTATCTAAATAGTTAGTGCCAAGAGTTATATTCTTCACTTTTGACACAGTAGATGTAGTCCCAGAATTAGCATCTGAGTTTATATAGCTAGATGGAATCCAATTAGCGCATTCATCAGTTACATTATAGCCCGAATCACCACTAGTAGTAGGCTTTTTCACGATATAAGCTGTGCAAACCGTAGTTACGACTATAGATGATCCACCAGTTTCATCATTTGCAAGTGATAGTTGCTGACAAAAATTATATATCCCTGGCTCACTAAAAGATAAACGATAAACATCTCTAGATATATAACTACTCCCGCCATCAGAAAAAGATCTGTTGTCGGCTTGATACAGGTTATCAGACACTTTACTAGCAATAGTGGTACTACCCGAATGTTGTTCTGCAGGAGTATTCATTCTGCTTATGGTAACTTTGCTATTATTAAAACCGTTCCCAAAATTAGCCACTCGCCAAGTGGTATTTTTTGTATCCGCAGTATTGGCATAAATATTGTGGCTAAATTTTACTTCCACCAAATCACTAATTGTCACTGACCTATCGGCTACAATTACACTGACTGGATTACCTACATCCATTACTTGCTTTACTGATACCTGCTCAGCTTTATCCCAAATGGCACCGTTTGAGACATTTGATGTTACGGAATGTGATACACCCATATCTCCCCACGCACAAAATCCCCATACGCCAGGCTCAATTCCGCTTAGTGCATCAATCTCCGCTGCGCTTCTGGTTTTATCGAAAAACTTAAGTGATTTCTTATAGTCTTTTAGAAGTTCTGGATCATTAGAAAGAGCTGATTTTGTAGCGGTATAAGATATACCAGAACGCTCAGAATACATCGTGTGCCCAAGCTCATTCACATTCCAGCCAAAAGGATTGTTGGGGCTTAAATTAGACTGGTTATTATATCCTTCTTGTCCAGGAATAGCTTCACCGTAACCAGAACCATAAGTAGCCGTCAGCCAATGCCCCCACTTGCCAGCAACAGCAGAATAGCTCCCTACGCATCCTCCCCAAGTACAAGGAATTGCTCCATCACTGGTTGCTTGCCTATTAACACCATAATGCCAAAACCCGCCTGTACCGTTATTGTAGCAAGTAGGAGGAATTCGTGCAGGTTCACTTCCGCCCAACCGTGAATCTGGCGAGATAGTGACAGGTCTGGCTTCACCTCCCGGTTGTGCCGCATAGTAAATCCATGACAGTTTAGCGCAATCTATTCTATAGCGATAATTATCATATCCGTAGCGAAGTATTTCTTTATTTCCTTCTTCATCTATTTTATAAACATTCTCGTAACAACTACTCCCCCCACTTCCTCCGCTAGCAGATGCCATATTTCCTTTCCCAATCCAGCCTCCTTCATCTGCAAAGACAAGGCTTTTTTGGCTAAAACCCACAATAATTAATAATAACAAAATCAAAACAACCTTTAAAACTTTTATGATTTTACTACTTAAAAATACGCCATCAATCATATAACCTATATTACCACAACCATAATCACCGTGCAATTTTAAGACAAGCTTAAACCCCCGATTACTCGGGGGTTTAAAGAAGGAGGATTATATTAAGGTGGTGTAGGTACGATATATCAGCAGAATAGCCTGCTCGACGGTGAGCTGGCCATCGGGGTCAAATTTGTTTTGGCCTACACCCTTAATGATTTTGTTTGCTACTGGCCAGCCAAGCTCTGGTGCTACCCAGTGTTTAGCTGTGTCGGTAAAGTTCTGAGTATAGCCGTCAGTAGCAATACCCTGTACGTTGGCTATTCTGTTAATAATAGCCGCCGCTTGGGCACGAGTGAGTGTGCTATACGGAGCGAATTCCCCTTCTTTCATACCGTTAATAATGCCTAGCGTACTAGCACTAAGCACCTTATTATCATTGGTATCAGTGAAAGTATTAGTGTTTACAAATAAACCTCTCTCTATAAGAAGATTGTCAATAGTTGTACCATTGATAATCTCTAAGAGATTAACTACCAGTTTTACTGTATCCAGCCTAGCTATAGGCTGTCTATAATAATTCTGGATTTCGCTCGGAACCAGTCCAAGCGAAATTGCCTTTTCTACTTCTTTCTTTGCCCAATCAGAAGGCTGGTTGGAAGGAAGAGGAGGCTGCTTGTTCTCGTAATAGATAGTCGCTGGCTTATGGACGTAGTGTCCAACAACATATTCCGTAGTGAGGTTTTCATAGTAATCCTCATCTATTACGGCTTTGAAGGCATCCTCAGTGCCTTCAAAGTAAATCTCTACTGAGCTATCATACCCAAAATCAAGAGCCCAACGCTCAATCTTTTGAATAGAGACAGGCAATCTTATGGATTTCATTGCCCAGCAACCGTCGAATGCAGCTTTACCTATAACATTAAGGTTATTAGGAAGTTTTATGTTTTCTAATCCAATATTAGCTCCAAAAGCATAATCTCCAATTTTGACCAATGTAGAAGGCAGAGATACACTCGTCAGGTATGGCGTACCATACCAGATGTAATCAAAGGCATACGCTCCTATCGTCGTAATGCCTTCATTAAAGATTGCTGTCCTAACAGGGTTGGTGTCTTTATGCTTGATCCACGGAGCAGGATTAGTTTCACTGTAGTCCGTCATCGGACCATAGCCACTGACGATAAGAACACCATCAGTATCCAGGGTCCAGGTGATGTGCTCACCACAAGACCCGCTATCGTAGATATCAGCGGCCCAAGCTGTTGGGGTAAGGGATAAAACAAAAACAAAAACTAACAAAACAGAAATGAGCTTTTTCATTATTTAATCCTCCTTTTTAATTTGCCTAGCCTTATGGCTAGGCCATAAGATCTACTTCTACCCTAATTATATCACAAGCGGTATAATTTGTCAAGATTACTATGATAATTTAATATCTTTACAGCAAATTATACCAAAAAGAGCGACCCTTTCTATTCGTTCTCTTCATATTCGCTTTCAGAAAGTTTATTGAGCAAATTATTATAATATTTTACTTTTTCATTATCCTGAATGCTTGCATAGAGATTACGGTAAGCTAGATAATAACTAAGTCTCAAATCATCACTTATTAAATCACCTATTCCATCCATAATTCGAATTGCATACCCAATATCTCCAGTTTGCCTAAGAATAAATGAAGCATATTGCTCCGATAAAAAATATTTTTCACGACCTTCGCTACTAGAAATTTTTTCTTCAAAATCAGAAATCGCATTGCCTAGCACGTAATCTTCATCAAGTTTCAATCTAGACTCAATCTCTCCTACCCATGAATCTACATTATAAATGAGAGGCAATTCCTGCTCCTCTGCGGATTCAAGAGCATTATTCTTAATGAGGTTCATAGCTAAAATAATACTAATAATAAGCCCTAAACTCAAAAAAATCGATATCAATATAAAAAACCGAAGTCTCTTTGTAACTTTCTCATCATTTGTCGTTAAAACATGCATTGCTTCTATATTATCATATTCGCAACCAAGTTAAAAATATAAAATGAGCCAAAGACTCATTTTATATTGAATTGTGGTTAATTTAAATATATATATAGATTTAATAATTTTCAGCTTTAATTTCAAAATATGATTGCGGATGACTGCATACTGGACAGACTTCTGGAGCTTCTTTCCCTACTACGATATGTCCACAATTTCGACAAATCCAAATCACGTCACCATCTTTTGAAAAAACTTTTTTATCATTTACATTTTTTAATAATTTACGGTATCTTTCCTCATGAGTTTTTTCAATTGCCGCCACTTCCTCAAATTTCTCGGCTAACTCCTCAAACCCTTCTTCTCGTGCTGTTCTTGCAAATCCAGCATACATATCCGTCCACTCGTAATTTTCACCATCCGCAGCTGCCTCTAGATTGATATCGGTGCTTTCTACTGCCCCACCGTGTAATTCCTTGTACCACATCTTGGCGTGTTCTTTTTCATTATTTGCAGTTTCAGTAAAAATCGCCGCAATTTGTTCAAACCCATCCTTTTTAGCCTTTGACGCAAAAAAATCATATTTATTTCTGGCTTCGCTCTCTCCTGCAAGAGCCTTTTTTAGGTTTTCGTAAGTTTTTGTGCCATCGTACTTAGTCTTCATGTTTCCTCCTTTTTTATAAAAACGCTAATTATCGCAATATCAAATAGCTGTGTACCCGCCATCTACTGGCATAATTAAACCAGTCACATAAGACGCTTCTTCTGACGCTAAGAACACCACCGCCGCATCAAGTTCACCTGGCTTACCATATCTTTGCATCGGAACATGAGTCTTGGCAAATTCCTGGAAGCGTTCAGTATCAAGCACTGCCTTAGTTAGTTCAGTCTCAAAATACCCTGGGCAAATCGCATTACAAGTAATGCCATCGAGCGCGAGCTCCGCTGCTACAGCGCGAGTAAAATTCACCACCGCACCTTTCGAGGCATGATAAGCTACTGTATGGATCTCGGTGTTCCCAACCAAACCATACATCGAAGCAATATTGATAATCCGACCGTATTTATTTTTCTTCATAATAGCAGCAAAGGCACGCGTCATCTTGAAGACTGAAGTCTCATCAGTCACAATTGTAAAATCCCACTCTTCATCAGTCATATCAAGCACACCTTTATCCTTAGACGAACCTGCACAGTTTAGCAAAATATCTACCCGACCAAATTCTTTTTCCACAGCTTCGGCCACCTCATTGATATTTTCCGTTGAAGTTACATCGCATTTATAAGCTTCCACCTTTTGAGCTCCCGCTTCAATCAACTTTGGTTTGAATTCTTCTAGTCGCTCTACTCGCCTTGCCAAAATCGCAAGACTCGCTCCCTGACGAGCCAAGGCTAAAGCCATTTGTTGCCCAAGCCCAGACGAAGCCCCTGAAACTACCGCCACTCTACCTTTTAAGTTAAACATTACACTCCTTTCTTTCTTCTATTATAGCAAAAAATAAAGCCACAGCAAATTCCCATTTCAAAACTTTCCTAAAATACAAAAATCCCCGGCTGGCTGCCAGGGATTTTAGTTTTAAAAAAGATCTCACGTATTAACGCGAGCGACACTAATAAATCTACGCTCGACGCCCCCATCTTCGCCATATGTACATACGTTCTCACACAGCTCATTCTCTTCAATTATCTTGCGCATCGCATAATTACAACCGTTTAAAGGAATGAAATACCCCTGATCATCTACAGTTATTACCCATAAAATATCTCCAGGAATGTCGTCTGTTTTATTTTCTTCATCAGGCTCTATTGGCTTAATTCTTATAATATTCCTGATATTGAGAGTAGTGATTTTTTTGAAAACACTACTATCATCACAGCTATAAGCATCCCCTCCCAATCTGACGGAAGGGCTCACCTCGATATTCCATTCTTCCAAGCCAAGCATTGCCTTTAACAGTTCCTTAATTTTTTCGCCATCTTTGCTTATGAACTCCCATGAACACACCATGGGGGAATAATTATCGCAAAACATAAATAATTATACCTCCTTCAAAAATGAGCCTGTCCTAAAGTCGCCCCAAAAAAACAAAAAATCCTTTCAAAAACTTCTAAAATACTCACCTCCTCAATACTGACTTTTGAGTCGACTGCTATTTTATTATCGCACAGCTAACTTACTTTGTCGAGGCGCTTTCCGCGCGAAGCGCGTCTAGTGGACGAGCAAAGCGCGATTATTGATCGAGCAAGCACGGAAAAACGCCGAGATGGCGCCTTTCAATTCGGAATTTGGTGCTGGAAGTAGGACTCGCTTGGAGCGTTAGCGACAACGATGTCCTGTTTTTTGATGCATTTCCGACAGGAAATGGTGCTGGAAGTAGGACTCGAACCTACGAAGCCCGAAGGCGAGAGATTTACAGTCTCTTGTCATTGCCACTAGACGATTCCAGCACATATAATCTTCTGATTATATTTCTCTAACCACCAGCAAGAACCAGTGGAGCCGCGACCGGGGCTTGAACCCGGGAACCTCATCCTTACCATGGATGCGCTCTACCAACTGAGCTATCGCGGCAAGAAATACAATCTAGCAATATTGTAACATACTTTTCGCCTTTTTCGCAAAAAATATTTAGATTCTTTTTCGGCTAGCGTGTACTTTCATGGTTCTAGTAGGTTTACTATGAATAACTTCGCGAGAGACACCAGACTGTCTATGCATTTTTGTAAGTTCGTTAGGCATTTTCCTTCTTTTGTTTGTCAAAGCTTGCCGTTTTTCCGTCAAGCTTCTCCTTTTCTTTGCTAAATTATCTTTTGTGATTTGCTCTTCTATCCTAGCAGTTGTTATGGTAGCCGCTTCCGTATCTCCTATTGACTCATAAATCGCTAATATTTGTCTGAGCGTTGTAACTTTCGGATCTAGCTCAAAGGCGTTCTCAAGCGCTTCAATCGATTTTTTAATGTTACCTAGCTCTTCTTCAGCTTTTGCAAGCGCAATATATCGAGACGGGACATCACCCTCAAGTTCTATTGCCTGACGAAAAGCCATCGCAGCTTTCTCATAAGCTCCAGTTTCAAGATAAATTAATCCCACATTATGAATCGAAGCTGGATTATTATCAAGTGATTGCGCAATCTCAAAACATTCTACTGCTTCATCATATTTCTTACCTTTAGCATATAAAATTCCTAGCCTGTTGTAGGCTGCTGCATTCTTCTCATCAAATTTCAAAATCGTAAGAAGTGCCTTTTCAGCCCGAAAAGGTTTACGCTCTTTCATCGAAGTCTGTGCTATCTGCCATAATTTTTTCATTTGAGCAGTATATTTTGGCGATTTTTCTTCGGTTTCCTTTTTTTTAGGAGTAAGCGGAAAGAAAAAAGTTAAATAAATCACAAAAACCAAAATCACAAAAATTGCAATCATGATTCTATTCTAGCATAAATCCGCCACTAAGTGTAATTTTACATGACCATTTCGCGAAATACTTTCGTATGCATGTAAAAATTTAGGTAGTTTTTGCAAAAATATCTCTTTCCCATTTATCAAATAGGTTTTGTATAACATTTCAATTGCGATGCTTAAAACCTCTAATGCTTGTTTCCTAGCAATGTCTTTCTTTTTGGTGATTTCTTCAGCAAGTATTATTAAATCTGCTGGTTTTGCCACGAGTAATCTTTTTGCAAGAGCTAAATCATCATCGTCTGCCACAATTTTGGCATCAACAGACCAAGGCTTTCTTATTAAATATAATTTTGCCCGACTTAAAATTGTTGGCAAAATTAACGATGGGGCATCAGTGATTAATATAAAGTGCACTTTGTCTTTTGGCTCTTCTAGGGTTTTTAAAAAAGCATTCGCCGCCTCTTCATTCATTAATTCCGCTGGACGCACAATAATATACTGATCGGATGTTTGTTTAACTAGTAGTCCTTGGAGTACTTGTCGCACTTGCTCAATCGTGATTACATTTTTTTCTTCTGGTTTTAATATGATTGCATTTTTGATGTTTATTTCTATATCTTTTGGCACCACAAAAATTGTTGTTCCGCTTTTGCTTGCAATTTTTAAGATGTCATCAATTTTCTCGAAATACACTTTCAAATTCCTCTGGCACTGGCGCTTCAAACACTTTCCTGACGCCACCAGGTAAAGTTACTTCTAAACTTTTCGCATGTAAATATAGTCGATCGCGTTTTTTACCATACACCGCATCCCCAAGAATTGGATGACCTAAATATTTCATATGTACTCGAAGCTGATGAGTTCGACCAGTTGTTGGACGAAGCTCCACCAAAGAATATTTATCATTTGACTGCAAAATCTTATAAAATGTCTCCGATTCCTTACCTTTTGGATCAACCAAAAACGTAGTCGGTCTTTTCATATTTCGTGCCAACGGCAAATCAATCCTCGCCTCGTTTAATTTTGGTCGCCCCTCCACTACCGCTAAATATATCTTATGTGCCGTTCGGGCCTGAAATTGTTTTTTCAAAAACACCTGCGTGTCCTCATCTTTTGCCATAATCACCACACCAGATGTATCACGATCTAAACGATGCACCAGAAGTCCATATTGTTCCAAAGTATTTTCTGGACAATATTCACCTTTTGCCATACTAAGTAATCCTGACGGCTTATTTAAAACCACTACCTTTTCATCTTCATAAATCTTTTCCGGCACTAAATCGGCGTTTTTCATAATTTGAGGAATTTTAAGATCAATTTTAACATTTCGTTCTACTTTAAAATTTGGTTTTTGAATCATTTTTCCATCCACTGTCACAAAACCATACTCAATAAATTTCTGCAAAGTCGAACGGTTATAGCTCTTATAAATTTCTGCCATCAAAACATCTAGCCGCACCTTCTCAATTTGTTCTGGCTCCTTTTCAAGTACTCTGTCGCCATTAATCACTCGCGACATTTCTGGCTTACTAAACTTTTTTCCCGTTATAATCATATAACCTCTTATTATATCACATTTATGCTAAAAAGTCAATCTATCTCAATCTGAATGCTTTTTGCACCTCTAGAAGTTTAGCGTTTGCAACTTTGTTAGCATACTTTTCACCATCTTCTAATAGCCGATAAACTTCCGCATCATCAATTTCTGCTAACCTAGACTGAAACATTGTCAGCATCTCCGAAACACTCTCGGCTACTTTCTTCTTTAAATCACCATATTTAGTCTGACCAGCCCAGGTTGCAATTACATCTTGGAGCGGCGTGTCTGTCACCAATGCCTCAATTTGTAGTAAATTAGAAATTCCTGGCTGCCCCCACATATCAAATTTAATTTTGCCAATCGAATCAGTAGTGGCTGACATAATCTTCTTTGCTGCCTTTTCTGGCTCGTCATCAAGCATGATTTTGGAATTTTCTGCCACCGTAGATTTACTCATTTTTTTCTCTGGATTTAAAAGATCACGGATTCGAAGACCATCCGAAACACCCATAAATTTTACTTGATCAGAAGTTTTAGCTGGCACTGTAAAAATTTCTGCCCCAAAACGATGGTTAAAACGCATAGCAATGTTTCGTGCAAGCTCAATATGCTGAAATTGGTCCTCGCCAAGTGGTACATATTCCGCATCGTAAAGCAAAATATCCGCCGCCATCAAGATTGGATAGTTAAAAATCCCCACATTACAAGATTCTTGGCCTTTAGATTTTTCCTTAAACTGAATCATCCGCGAAGTTTCACCCATCGTTGCCACACAATCCAAAATCCAACACAGCTCAGAATGCGCTGGAACATAACTTTGACGATAAATATGTACATTTTCATTTACTTTCAAGCCAGCCGCCAAATAATATTTAAATGTCCGAATAATGTTTTCTCGCAAATCTCCATCCACGTCCGAAATGATCGAATGAAGATCTGGCGCAAAAATGTTTATTTGAGAATCACCCGAGTGTTTATTAGCTAGACGCACCATTGGCAAGAGCGCCCCAAGATAATTGCCCAAAGTTAAAACCGAATTAGATCTAATTCCCGTTAAAATAGTTTTCATTTATTCTCCCTTTTTAAAAATCATAAACTCAACGTCTTACTAAAGCGCCAATGCGGTAAAAAAGCTGAATTATACATTTTCATGATTTTATTTTAACACAAAGTATGCTAAAATAACAACATCGGGGTGTTAGCTCATCTGGTAGAGCGCAGCTATGGCATAGCTGAGGTGGCGAGTTCGAGCCTCGCACACTCCACCAAAAATAGCATAAAAAGTCCCTGAGCTTACAGCTCAGGGACATTTTTGTTAGAGTAAGATGTGCGAGCGTCGCTATCACAACTCCAGATTGGAGTTATGAAGTCTTCAAGCTTCTCTCCTGGACGTAGTAGATAGTTTTGCCACTCCGTCCGCACGCTAGTGTCGGTGCTACTAACATCAACATTTTCTCTCGAAATTAACCCCGAAATAACGTAGAGCATAGAGATAAGCACATACCATGTATAGTTAGGATCAATTAAATTCCTACGACTCGACTGAGTAGGTATTTTAATTTCCCCTTCTCCGTCAAGTGTGAAGCAATACACTAAATTTCCGTCCACGAGAACCATATCGATCCTTACCGCATCGTTAAAACTATGCTTATTGACAAAAACCCCTACATGTTGGTCGGACCCATCGATTATCCCAAGATCAACGAAGAAATTTGAGAAAGGCAATCTAAAATCCTCCACTCTATACTTGATAACCCTAAGTCCGTCCGAGGGCTGTTTAATTAGCACCTGGTTAAGTAGCGTCGCTGAAACGAGATAGCTTTGCGCAAGATGCTTCCAAGCCTCAATAGTACGATAGGTGACAAGCGTAAAATAAATCTCCTTTGCCTTCATCGTTTGAGATAAATTTTTCAATAGGAAACATTCACTGTATTTTTCAATGCTTCCAAATTCCGTCATGATATTATCATGATCCTCAAAAAATCCCCGCGGGTCCGTTAAAAACTCCCGCAAAACCGGATTTTGCCTAGCAACCTTAATCCCGAGAGATCCATCAATAGTATCATCGTGAAACTTTTTTATAGCCTCGATGATACGTCTTTCCCTCTCACTACTATCTTTAGACCTAACCTTCCCCCTAGGTTTCGACACAAAACTCACTCCTTCATATTTTTTAAGTGCATTCAAAAAAATGAACTCTTCATATTATAACATTTTACAAAAATTTAGTCAATTTATGATAGCAACACTTCCTTAAATAGCATTTGCAAATAAAACCAAACGATGCGAAGCGTCGTCATCTTTATACATTGTCCCATAACAAGTCATAATCGCGCGGTCGTATCCATTAGCGTTACGTTCTACGCTCCTCGTTAAAGTTGTATCACCATTAAGATATCCGTTACTAGCTTTCTCATAAATCAATTTATCCATCACTTGGTATTTTTGAGTTACGCCCGATTCGGTGATTGTAAAAATATCATCTTTTTTCAGATTTTTTAAGCTCCCCAATAAACGAGGAGTATTATGAGCATAGATAAACTTACCCGTTCGATAGATATCATAATAACTTAAATTTTCCAACACAATATGGTTAGTCACTATGGTCACAGTATAATTAACTTCAGGGACTGAAGATTTCGTTGAAACGCCCGCCAGCGGTGCTTTTGCAACGATTTTTGAATTTAAGGCTAAATTTATTTCCGATTTTGAAGCTATCGCTTCTTCTGATTCTGGAATAGTTAGCAAAATCGTCTCGACCGACCGAGCGTCATTAATTCCAATTATCTCCACACTATCCGTAGCCATCAAAAAACTAGGCGAAAAACTCGCCCCCACAATCAGTAGCAACAAAAAAAGGCATTTCGCCATTTCAAACTCCCATTAACGACCAATTCTCTTTCAATTATATCAGATATTTTAAAAATATCAAATCGTGTTATAATTACCTCAAGAGAGTATTCTGCACATTACCAATATAGGAGGTATCGTTTTTTGTTTTTAGAGAAAGTGGACATTAATGAAATATATCGCAAGATAAAAGATCCCTATGTACGCATTCTACACCAAGAAAAAAACCTAACAGATCATTCTTGGTTAAAAATCTTAGACAATCCAAGAACGATTCTTGGGCAAACTATCCAATTGCTTGAGACAGCAAAATCTTCTACGCTACCAAGAGTATACATTAAACGCTATAATCTTGATCCTAGTGACATAGCCTACGAGTCAATTGGAGCGCACGCTAATCTGGGCAGCGCACTAGTCGATCGCGCCATCATGAATATTTGTGATGGATATCCATCTTATGCAAAACTTGGATATAGTTATCGCCAGATTATGCAGGCTTTTCGGCGACATGATCTTCCAGAAAACGTTATCGGCGACCAACCAGACGATGGCACCAGAGACGATAAAGCTCTTGCAGTTAAAGAGCATAGATACTTTAAAGCTTACAGTCAGTTATCTCCAAAAAACGAAAATGAAGACGAAGGCAAAATTCGCCAACTCCTGAAAGAAATGGAAGAAAAAAGCAGCGACATCGGTCGTCTTCTCCATTGCAGCGACAAAACCATAGCTATCATCACAAGTCTCTGCTACGACTTATTCGGAAAATCTCCAAAACTGGCAAAAAATGCCCCTAACGTGTCCGAAATAGACATCAAGAACATGTCATTTTGTGATTATCACGACGGCAACCTCTACAAAGCTAGCGAAATGTGGACTGTGGGTTTTTTCAAAACCAGGCAAACTTTCATATATGACGATTATGGCTTTTTCACGGCCATTTTGATTATGGCCACACTTCTAATCAACGGAACTTGGTACGCGTGGCGCGAAAAAGATTACGAAGAATACTCTCTCAAAAGCCCTAGGTTTTCCTAGGGCTTTTTTCATGTTATCTTTCGTGCTATAATCAAAAAAAGGAGGTAAAGTGAGTAAATTTGACGACCAGTATGTTGACCTTTGTCGACGCATTTTAGCACATGGTGAAAAAATCACCAACTACAAAAAACAAGATTCTCGTAGCGACACGGTCGCTTCTGCTATTCCAGATCATACCGCCCAAGGCTCCTCCGAAGCTCGCACAATTCGTTTGCCTCATCAAGTTCTTCAATTCAATCTTGAAGAAGAATTCCCTATTCTCTCATCAAAACGAGTTGCTTTTAAGACTGCCGTTCTTGAAATCCTTTGGATTTATCAAGTCGCCAGTAATGATGTCCGTTGGCTTAAAGACCGTGGAATTAAAATTTGGAACGAATGGGAAATTTCTGAATCCGGTGAATATCAAGGTCGCAATATTAATCAAATTTTTATCGACAAACATCCTAATGAACCAGCGGAAGATTTTGCTCATACAATTGGCACAGCCTACGGCTGGATTGTTAAAAAATACCATTTAATTGACAATTTAATTGCAACCCTAAAAGAAAATCCTGGCAACCGCCGTATGGTTTTATCTCTTTGGCAAAACGAGTGGCTTGAAACCGCTGCTCTTCCTTCCTGCGTTTGGAATTCTCAATGGAATCTTATTGATGGTCGATTGAATATTCTCGTTACTTCTCGCTCTTCCGATGTTCCTCTTGGATTACCATTTAATGTGGTTCAATACGCTACTCTCTGTCATTTAATCGCCCATTCTGTCGGCGCCAAACCAGGTCAACTCACTTTTATCACCAACGACGCCCATATTTACGAAAATCAAATCGACGGCATCAAAGAACAAATTACCCGCTATGATAAAGCCATTAAAGATAGCACTCTGCCCAAAGCCCCCAAGCTCTGGCTTAATCCAAACATCAAAGACTTTTATGATTTTGATAATTCTCGCGAACTTAAAGATATTAAATTGGAAGGCTACGAGCATCTTGGCGCCATTAAGATGCCAGTTACGGAATAAATATGTTTAGTTTAATAGCGGCGGTTGGCAAAAATCATGAACTCGGACAAAAAGGCCAGTTGGTTTTTCATCTTCAAAACGACATAAATTTTTTCCGCCAGACCACAAATGGGCACAAAGTCGTCATGGGACGCAAAACTTGGGAATCTCTCCCCAGTAAACTCAAAAATCGCGAAAATATTGTTATTTCTCGTCAAAATTTCAGTGGCCCAGATCAAATCATCCACAATGTTGATGATTTTATCAAAAAAAATCAAGCTACCAACGAAGAAATCTTTATCATTGGTGGCGAAGCAATTTATTCCATTTTTTTACCTTATGCCAAAAATCTCTATCTTACTGAAATCGACGCTTCCGCTCCTGCTGATACTTTCTTCCCAAATTTTGACAAAACAAAATACCAAAAAACCTTAATCACGAAAGGCTCTGAAAATGAATTAAATTATTCTATAGCTAAATACACCAAAGATTAAAGGAGTTTTATGAAAGATTTAGTATTTGATTTAATTGAACAAGAAAAAAATCGTCAAAGTGAAGGTCTTGAACTAATCCCAAGCGAAAATTATGTCTCAGAGGCTATTCTTAAAGCTATGGGGTCAATTTTAACCAACAAGTATTCCGAAGGTTATCCAAATTTTACAGGTATTCCAGGCTGGGATGAAGCCAAAATCGCCGAAGAAATTTTGCCAAATTACCGTTATTATGGCGGGCAAACCAACATCGACCGCATCGAACGTCTCGCCATCGATCGTGCTTGTCGGCTTTTTCACGCTGATCATGCTAATGTTCAGCCTCATTCTGGCGCACAAGCCAATAACGCAGTTTATTTTGCTTGGCTAAAACCAGGTGACACCGTGCTTGGTATGTCACTTCCAGCTGGTGGTCATCTCACTCATGGTTCACCAGTAACTCTTTCGGCTCAAATTTATAATTTTATCGGCTACGGTGTAACCGATAGTGGCGACATCGATTATAATGATTTGGAGAAAAAAGCCCTCGAATACCAACCCAAAATTATTTTAATCGGCTATTCAGCTTTCATGAAAATTCCCGATTTTGATCGTGTCGCTAAAATCGGCGCCAAAATACCTGGCTGTCTCCTGATGGCAGACATGGCGCACGTCGCAGGTTTAATTGCTGGCGGTATGCATCCCAATCCCCTAGAACACGGTTTTCATGTTATGACCACTACAACCCACAAGACACTACGCGGACCTCGTGGCGGGCTCATTTTAAGTCGTGGCAATGTCGCCTCTCCACTCAAAAAACCAGAAAAAACTCTCGAAAATATTCCCATTTTAATCGATCGTGCCGTTTTCCCTGGTACTCAGGGTGGCCCACTGGAGCATATCATCGCTGCTAAAGCTGTTGCTTTCGGCGAAGCTTTACGACCCGAATTTAAAGAATATGCTAAAAATATCGTAAAAAACGCCAAAACTCTTGCCAACGAGCTTATTAAGCTTGGGTTCATTCTTCAAGGAGACGGCACAGACAATCATCTAATCTTAATCAATACCAAAGAAAGTTTCGGCTTTGATGGTAAAATCTACGAAAAAGCCCTCGACCAAGTTGGGCTAACCCTCAACGCCAACTCTCTACCTTCTGACGCTAGTGGCTCTTTCCGTCCATCTGGAGTCCGCCTAGGCACACCAGCTATCACCACTCGTGGTCTCAAAGAGCCCGAAATGAAAACTCTCGCCCTCTGGATGAAAAAAGTTGCTGATATTTGTAAGGAAGCTGATGCTGAAGAAAATCTCATCAAATTCTCCGCCGAGCTCGAAACCATCCGCAGCGAAGTTCGCGCGCTCGCCCTCAAATTCCCTGTACCGGGCATCTAATCATAAAATTAAAAAGAGCTTGAATTGTAGCTCTTTTTTAATAAAGCTCAATTATTTAATTTGTTTTTTAATTTTTGCCATTTCTCTAATTTTAAATCTCCTGGCCTAGCGTTTAAATCTATTTCAAGTTCCCCTAAAATCTCTTCAAGCTTTTTCTTGTCTTTCAAACCGCTCAGATTGTGAATCAGTTTCTTTCTCGGCGACCTAAAACCAATTTTAATCAAATTAAAAACCTCGCCATCTACTACGGGTTGGTGTGGCTCAAAAATCACCACTTCGCTATCCACCTTCGGTGGTGGCGTAAACTCATCTCTAAGTACTACTGGCCCCGCCCACACGTTGGCTCGGTTTTTTACAAACAATGACAACATTGTTTCTTTCTCGTCCAAAATCCGCTCTGCTACCTCTTTTTGCATCAAAAGCACCACCCTCTCTGGTAGTTTTGGGGCTGTCAAAACCTTTTCAATAATTGGACTTGTAATATAGTAAGGAATATTTCCTGCTATAACATATTTTTCATTAATAGTCGAGAAATCAAATTGCAAAATATCTGCATTTATTACTTCCAAATTTTTACCAGGGAATGATTTTGGCAAATTTTCAGCCAATTTAGCATCATATTCTATCGCTAAAACCTTCTCAAACCGTCGGAGTAGCGACGAAGTCAAAGTTCCTAACCCTGGGCCAATTTCTACGCATAACTTTACCTCTTCTACCCCTGTTTTTTCGGGATAATCATACGCGCTCCCTAAAACTGCTAAATCCGCAATTTTATTCAAAATCTCACGATTCTTAAGCCAATGTTGGCCTAGAGCTTTATTAGCGACCATCTCTATTCGTCCAATCTGTAGCAAGGTCAAATTGTTCTGGGTTAGACAGCACAAACTCCCCCGTATCATAAACCTTACCTAACCCTAAGCTAGTTTCTACAATTGAGCATCTCGAATAACGTGATAAATCCGCCGCCACCAATACATACCCATCGGCATCGACTTTTGCTCCATCTGCTCTCACTACATAATTACCGCCACCACAATAATGCATCACCCCAGCCATTGGTAAATCATAATAAGTCTCTTGTCGTTCAATTATTCTTCCATCAGCCAAAGTTACCGTATAGCGGTTTCGCCCCATCGAAGCCGTAAGTGGCTTTTTTTCGATCGGACTTGCGCCCACAGCCACGATTCTCGTTACTGGTTCTCTTACTATTTCGTCCGAAATCAAATTTTTTGATATTTCTGCTCCGTTTATATAAAATACTTCATAAATCAACTTCTTTGTGCCTACTTCACCCAATTGCCTAACTTCAGAAACCCCTGGTTTCATATTATAATCTTTAACTATTTCCTCATTGAATGGAATTTCTTCTTCTATTGTTAAAGTTTGTCCACCATTCCGCGTTATCTGGTATACTTCAGCAATGCCTACTTCAAGAAAATTCGAATTAAGCATTCGTTCGATTTTATCACCATCATAAACCAATAGCCCTGCTTCAGCTGCTATGGTTTTAGCATCGCGACTGGCAGTCATTAAGTATCTTTGATTTTCCCCATCCTTTACAATTACTGGTCTTGCTCGATAAATATTTATATAAAAATTATCTACATCGATTATCGACTCCAGTGTAGGTTCAATCTTATCCCCCGCACCTAGAGTGATCCCTGCACGTTTTAAAGCTTCAGACACAGTAGCCGCTTCAGTTTTCACAATTAATTTGTTCCCATCATCATAGAAAGTCACATACTTAGCTCCCCGAGTATTTTGTAAACTATTTTCACTATCAGCAAAAGTCTGCGTTGAATTTATTTTCACTAAACACCCCAAAAAAAACACGACAGCAGTCGCTATCACCAAAATCATAATTCGATCAAATCTTCGCGTTAATTGCATACATACCATATTATACCACAATCACAATAAAAACCCGCTAATCGGGCTCTACAAACTGATTTCTAGGTGGTATTTAAACAAAACTAACCAAAGCAACTCTGCACTCTCCACCCGATTTGTTATTGATTTAGGCTTCTCTCAACGTCGGAAATAGTCTAAATCTATTTTGATTTTAGCATAGGCAAGTTCATTGTCAACATTGTTTTTTAAACGTAAATATGGTCTAATATTTTTAGCTATTAACAGATTAAAACCGAACAAAAATCCTTGACTTTTCTTTAAAACTTATGATAATATATCTACATGAATTGGAGGAAATGGCTTGACGAATTCGTTCTGGCTGGCAAAGGAATTTTGCTTGCTACCAGAAAAAAGCGCTTTTGGTATGGTTTTTCATTGGCATTTTTATTTTTTGGGCTACTTATGAATCTTCTTGCTGGCGGACTATCGAAATTTGAACTCATGGCTACACTTAGTTTTATGGATAGCCTAAAAATCATCGGCGATAGTTTTTTGGGTATTTTTGGTTTTCATCAGCCTTTTCTTGATTGGCTACCAATTTTTGCCATTTCGATTTTACAAGGAACTCTAATTGGTCTTATCGTTGTACTTTGGGACAAAAAGCGCAATAACTCCAAAAATTCCGAAAACCTCGGAAGTATAGGCATTATTACTGGTCTTATAGCTCTCGGGGCAGGTTGTCCTACTTGTGGAACAACTCTAATTGCACCTCTCATAGGAGCCATTTTTTCATCTGGTAGCCTAGCAATCACAGGTACTGTCTCAACCATTATTACTTGGGTCGCAATAATCGTGGCAATCCTTTCTCTAAAACGTCTTGGTGAAGAAACTTATGTTATAATAATTAACGAAGAATATCTCGCAAAGAAAGCAAAAAAGGAGTCTTGTGAAAAACATTCTTAAAGTTACAGGTCTAGTCGCGATCATCGTCATTATAATTGCCGCAATTGTCGTTAGCATAAATACCAAACCATCCAATTCTGATCGAATTTGGGACGAGAAGACAACTATTGGCAATATTGATGCTCAAAACTATTTCATTATTTATTCCGATATCATGTGCCCATATTGTGTTGCTTTCGAAAACGCCATTTTTGAAAACGAAGAAGCTTTCGAGGAATACATCAAAGAGAATGACATTTTAATTGAGGTACGTCTATCAGATTTCCTTTATGAATTCGGAGAAACTCGTCCTATAAACTCTCGCTATTCTGCTATCAGTAGTTATTGCGCCAAAAAAGAAGACAAATTTTGGGATTATTATAAAATCGCCATCACTACTATTTGGAATGATTATTTCAAAGATTTAGGCAAATCTGCTTTCACTGAAACAAATAAACTCACTAAAGATTATTGGATTAAACTCGGCAAAAAAATCGGCCTCAGCAATAACTTTGAGACCTGTGTTGAAAACGACGAAACTTTACCAGAAATTATCGTTAACACCCAAAAAGCCTCCAAGCTTATAAATGGTATGCCCTACTTTAAATTTAATAATTATGTAAACTCTGGTTTTTCTCTTTCTTGGGGTTGGGAATATGTTAAAATGTATTTTCAGGCTGGCCTAAATAGTTGATTTGAAAATTTTTTCGTCTTTTATGCTATTTGGTAAATAATTTTTATCAAGGTGAAACCCTGATTCCCACTTTTGGCCCTTTCCATAGCCCAAATCTTTCATTAATTTAGTTGGGGCATTCCGAAGCCAAGTTGGAACTGGTTCGCCTCGAGTTTTTCTAGCTACGTCTAGTGCTTTATACCAAGCGTCCGCCGAATCGCGATTCTTTTTCGATTTAGAAAGCGCTATGCAAGTGTGAGCTAGTATCAATCCAGACTCTGGCATCCCTACTCGTTCTACGGCCTGGAAACAAGCCGTGGCAAGAGATAAAGCTCCATTACCAGCAAGTCCAATATCTTCTGAAGCAAAAATCACCATTCGTCTTGCAATAAATTTTGGATCTTCCCCAGCTTCCACCATTCTCGCCAAATAATAAAGTGCTGCATCTACATCCGAACCTCTCATTGACTTGATAAATGCCGAAATCGTATCATAATGGTTATCACCTTTTTTATCATAACCAGGCATTTTGCGCCCTGCCGCCTCTTCTACAATTTTTTCGTCCACTTTGTTTGAAAGTGACAAAGAAAGTTCCAAATCTCCAAGCGCACTTCTCGCATCGCCGCCCGAAAGCTCTGCTATTAAATCTAATGCGCCCTTTGTAACGGAATTTGTAACTCCTTCAGCCACGCAAGCTCGCTTCAATACCTTCTTTATTGCTTCTTTTGATAACGGTGCAATAATCACCACCCGTGATCTAGACAAAAGCGGCGAAATTACTTCAAATGACGGATTTTCGGTAGTTGCACCAATTAAAGTAATGAGTCCTGATTCCACGTGTGGTAAAAACGCGTCTTGCTGTGCCTTATTAAAACGATGAATCTCATCCACAAATAGAACTGTTCGTGTCTTTAAATTCCAGTTCAATTTTGCTCGCTCCACCACTTCTTCGACATCTTTTTTCCCAGCCGTTACTGCTGAAATCTCCACAAAATCCGCTTTAAACTCCTGTGCCAAAATTCGCGCAAGCGTAGTCTTGCCTGTACCAGGTGGACCCCAAAAAATTAAGTTTACTGGTTCTCCTTTTCGCGCAATTTCCGTTAAAATCTTACCTTTACCAATAATCTCATCTTGTCCCACCACTTCCGATAATTTAGTCGGGCGCATTCTTTCTGCTAGTGGTACTCTATTCATACCTCTATTATACCTAAACTATTTACTTTTTTTAATTAATTATGCTAAAATCAAATTAATTAACAATAAAGGAGTTGTGACATGTATAATTATGACACATTACAATTATTTAATGATCTAAGCAAAACTGGTCCTAGTACCGATACCGCTACTGGTATAGGTGTCTGGATGGTTATTGCTACGATTTTGGCAATTGTTGGCGGTATTCTCGTGTATTTCCTCTTTGTTAAGGGAAAAACTTCACCAAAAGGTAAATTTGCAAAATGGCTTAAAGATTTCTTAGAATTCAAAATCATGTGGATCGAGCCAATTTTGAAAGTTATTTATTATATTGCGACAATTTTCGTTGTGCTCAATTCATTCTCATTCCTCGCTCTTGGTGGTACTGGCATACTTATGTGGCTACTCACTATGATCTTAGGGCCAATTATTATCCGCGTTCTTTACGAAGCAACCATGATGTTTATCATGATCTGGCGAAATACTCGTGATATTGCGAAGAACACCGAAAAGAAATAATCAGTTTTTCATTAAAATCCCCTCTAGAACGAGGGGATTTTTGTATAAAAATTTTATTCATTTTTCCACAAGTTTTCCACTAATCGTTTTACTTGCATAGCTGTCCCATCTCCGCCATCCAACATTAGAGCGTTAGGAAAAAATCTCTGTATTTTATCCTTTATCAAAGGATAATGTGTACAACCCAAAACCACACAATCATATTTATTGGCTTGAGCTAAAACTTTCTTCAAGACATTTTCTAGAGTCTTTTGGATATCGTCGCTATTCTCTATCGCTTCCGCTAGACCAGGACAAGGCAAAAGTTCAATTTCCTGACCTGATTTTTTATTTCTATTCAGTAGCACTACCGTTCGTTCAGATTCAATCGTACCTGGGGTCGCCATTACTAAAATTTTACGTGCGCCAGTGTTCGTCGCCAATTTTATCGCTGGCTCCACGCCAACAAACCTAAGCTCGGGATATTTTTTTCGTAAATCCTCGATGCAGTTCGTCGTGGCGGTATTACAAGCGATCACCACAATTTCAGCGCCCCACCCTTTTAGCTCATCCACTATTTCACTAGTAATCTGAAGAAGCTCCGATTTAGTTTTATTACCATAAGGACAGTTTTTTGAATCCGCAATATAATAATATTCTTCTTCAGGTAAAATTCGCTTAATTGCCTCAAGCACCGTCGTTCCACCTTTTCCCGAATCAAAAACACCAATTTTCATATATCTATTATATAATAAAAATATAATAATAATTTAGCAGAAAGGTGCAATATGCTAACTCCTCAAGAAACAGCCAACAAAACTGTCGAGATCGGTATCCAGAAATCTAAATTAGCTCTTCTTAAAATGTTGTTTCTTGGCATTTTAGCTGGAATGTTTATTGCACTTGCTGGAGCTGGTTCAATTCTTGGCAACATGTATGGCAGTAAGATAGTCGGAGCCTTGATCTTTCCAATTGGACTTATTATGGTAGTTATAACCAGTAGCGAGTTATTCACTGGTAATAGCTTAATGATTATTGCTTTACTTAAGAAAAAAATCATTTTGCGAAAATTGCTTAAAAATTGGTTTTTTGTTTATATCGGCAATTTCATTGGCGCAGTAATTATCGCACTGCTAACTGTTTATAGCGGAACATTAAATAATGCTACAGAAATCATAGTCACAACCGCCACAAACAAAGTCGATCTTGGCTTTATTGAAGCTCTTACACGTGGTATCCTCTGTAACATCCTAGTTTGTCTTGCTGTCTGGATGGCAATCAGTGCTGAAACCACAACCGGCAAAATCGCTGCCATTTTTGGCCCTGTTATGCTTTTTGTCTTATGCGGCTTTGAACATTCAATAGCCAACATGTTTTACGGACCCGCAGGAATCATAATGTCCGCTAAAAACAGCATCGCAATCGAAGGACTAAACTTCGGTTCTTTTCTTTTAAATAATCTCTTACCTGTCACTATTGGGAATATTATCGGTGGAGCTGGGGTAATTGGTTTTGGTTATTATTTTACATATTTAAAAACAAAAAAATAAACCCTTCGGGTTTTCTATGATTTAATCTGGTGGACGATACAGGAGTTGATTCGAAGAACGACTCCGCCGTTTGTTCCACTATAAATGGTGGGCGATACAGGAGTCGAACCTGTGACCTCGTCTACGTCAAAGACGCGCTCTAGCCAACTGAGCTAACCGCCCCTGTATGGTGAGTCAGGTGGGACTTGAACCCACGACACCGGGCTTAAAAGGCCCGTGCTCTAACCAGCTGAGCTACTGACCCAATTTTTAATGTTGGTTTTTGCAACCTGCGACTATTATACCACAAAAAATGAAAAATATACAGGTTTTTATTTTCTGCATAAAATACACTATAGCTATGAGGCAAATAAAGGACTATTAAACCACCAAGAAGATGATTTGCGTTCTATTGATAATAATGTGATTTTGTGTTATAATATATGTAGTTGAGTAGTGTGCTTAACTAAAAATGAGTACATTAAAATTTAGGAAAGAAGGCTATTTCTTTTTTTGTCTCGTTTTTGGGCTTAAAAATATTTTAGGAGGGTTATTTTATGAAAAAAATACAGGAAGTCCCCAAAGGAGTAATAAAAAGTGCAGAAGAATTGGAAAGGCTTGACGATTTGGATTTGCCCCCCAAGACAAAAAATTTAATCGAGCGAAAGTTTGGCAAGGATCTTGAGAGGATTGTGTATGAGGGGAGAATGGCGACTTTTGACGGCTACGGGAATCATTTACTCATTATAGAAGATCTCGTAAAAGCCTTGGATGCGGCAGGGTTTATACGCCACGATTTAGATCCGAGGGTATTTTCGATTTATTGTCGTCTTTATGTGGCGGTTTATCGAAAAGGCGCCTCGGGTCGTGTCCATTATAGGAGAACTGGGTTATGCCCCATGGATGACCGGGGTGTTTTTAATTATCATCTCGGGAATAAACAATACGAGACTTTTCGTAATCTTGGTATTGACGATCTTTCGGTGGTTTTAGAGCATTCTCTATACGAGAAAATGACTGAGGTCATCAAACTCCGGTTTGGGTTTGAAGGTGAAGCTTACAGCTTAAAAGCTACAGCTAAACGTCTCGATATTTCGTTTCATTACATCTACAACCTGGAAAAGAGGGCTTTGAATAAGCTTAAGTATGGTGGCCAATTATTAAAGATTGCTGCATTTAAAGAATGTGACTACGGGTTGCCGGAGATCAATAGGCTTGGACTCAGTGCTCGAGCTTATGATCTCCTAGTGTCTTTAGGTGTTAGTAGCGTTGATGAGATTAAATCGTTGTCTGATGAGTCTCTGCTGGCAGTTAGGGGTCTTGGTCCCAAAACTCTGGCGGAAATTCGGGAGAAAAGTAGTAGCCTCTAAAATAAAAGCCCTTGGTGACCAGCCAGGGGCTTTTTATGTACTTCTAAAAATACAGAATAACGCTTTCGGGATTTTACTACTAAAAAATCGGCGAAAATGCCGAGTTATATAAAGCCTGGTGGGGGGGCGAATTGGGCAGGTGTTAACACTATATAGAGAAGATAATAGGGTCAAGCTACTCAAGTATAAAAAGAAGCTCCTGCGGTAGGAGCATACTGCCCCGTGCAGGAACTTCATTACCCATTATTTTATCAAATTAGTGATTTGATGTCAATGATTTGGCCGCGTTTCGTAATGAAGATAAGCCCACCGATTTGTTTTTGCTCTCTAGCTTTTTTAATTAAAAATCGTCGAAGATTATCATCTCGCATGTTTTTTATTCTAGATGAATCAAAGATGATATTTCTAGATTGTTTTAGCCCACGTTTGATATTACGCTCTAATTTATCTGGTTTGTTAGTGAATGGAGATTTCATTTCATACCCAATACCGTCTAGTAAAATATCGGCGGTACTTATATTTGATTCTGGTAAGAATTCGATATTGTGGCCAGCCATTGCTAGAATATTAGCAATACGAAGCTCATGTGGCCATGGTTTGCGACCACCTGGGATTATGATTCTACCTCGCTTTATATTGTCCATTCCCTATATTTTATCATAGAGGTCACCTCTTATCAATTCTAATATTGGGGCGAATTGGGCAGGCATTAACACTGTATAGAGAAGAGATAAAAGCAAGAGCGTCTCGTGCTATAATAGATATATAAAATAGGAGGAATAAGGTTGAAAAACATAGTGGATGAAACTTTGGAGTATGTGAAAGAGTTTTTTAAGAATGATTTCAGTGGGCATGATTATTATCATACTTTAAGGGTGTATAATTTATCGAAACATATTGCGAGATTTGAAGAGTGTAATGCACAATTAGTTTATTTGAGCGCATTATTGCATGATGTGGATGATTATAAGTTAGTAGGACGTGAAGAGGAGTCATTCCATAACGCAAAGTCTTTCCTAGAACGTCATGGTGTTTCTGATGAAGAAATAGAACAAGTTTGTCATATCATTTCTCAGGTGTCGTTCAAGGGAGAAGATACCATCACTCCAGATACGATAGAAGGAAAAATTGTACAAGATGCAGACAGGCTGGATGCGATTGGGGCAATTGGAATAGGTAGAACATTTGCTTATGGCGGGAATCATAATGTGCCAATGCATATTCCTGATATGGAGTACAAAGAGAATATGTCTGCCGACGAGTATTATAAACATACAGGTACGACAATAAATCATTTTTATGAAAAACTCTTGAAACTTAAAGATTTGATGAATACGGAAATTGCTAGAAACATGGCGGAGCATAGACATAGGTTCATGAAAGAATTTTTGAAAGAGTTTTATGACGAATGGGATGGGGTAGCATAGATTCTAGGATATTAACAGGCAAAAAAATCGGCCAAAATGCCGAGTTTCTTATAGTCTGGTGGGGGCGAATTGGGCAGGTGTCAACATTTTATAGAGGATACGTTAAATCAAGGTTACTGAATTATTGTGAAAAAGAAGCGTTCCCGTCCCAACGGATGCTTCACTTACCTGCGTGAGCTTTAACAAGAACGGGAAATATGTTATAATTACAGGGGAACATGGGAAAATCATCACTGGAACCTTAACTTATAGTTCAGGAGGTAGATAGTATGAAAACGGTACACAAAATCGTTCTAACCGGAGGTCCGTGTGCCGGCAAGACTACGGCGCTGAGCTGGATCTCGAACTACTTCGGCAAAGTCGGATGGCGCACGTTGGTCGTCAACGAAGCCGCCACGGAGCTGATTACGTCAGGGATTTATCCCACGGACTTCGACGATCCATTATTCTTCCAGACGTTGTTGCTCCAAACGCAGATGGCAAAAGAGAAAAATTGCGTTGACGCCGCCTACGAAATGAAAGACGCCGATAAGGTCCTCGTAGTCTGCGATCGCGGGATGCGCGATAACAAGGCCTACATGACCGACGAAAACTTTCACGAATGCCTTCGCAGGATCGGACTTCCGGCCGTGCAGGCCGTCGATAGCTACGATGCAGTTTTCCATCTCGTTACCGCCGCGGACGGAGCCGAGGAGTTTTACACCCTCGCCAATAATACCGCCCGGAGCGAGGGGCTGGAAGAGGCTCGTGCCCTCGACCGCAAGACGCAAAATGCATGGGTTGGACATCCCCACCTGCGCATTATCAAGAACGAGGGGAGCTTCGAGGATAAACTAAAGAAACTCCTCGCCGAGATTTCCATCGTGTTGGGCGAACCTGAGCCGTTCGAAATTGAGCGGAAATACCTAATCGAATATCCCGATTTGGAGCTTCTGCGTGCGATGCCGAACTGCCAAGAAGTCGAAATCCTTCAGACCTACCTGCGCGGCGGCGATGAGAACGACGAAATTCGCGTGCGCCAGAGAGGCGTGGACGGTAATTACACCTTTACTAAGACGACGAAGCGTTGGACTCCCGATCCGGCAAAACGGGTTGAAATCGAAAAGCGTATTTCGCGGGATGAGTATGTCAAAGCCCTGATGGATGCCTACCCGGGCGCCAACTCAATTCGCAAAACCCGCTTCTGCGTAATGCAACGCGAGACTGGCCAATACCTCGAAATCGACGTCTACCCGACCTCGGATAAGTATGCCATTCTTGAGGTAGAGTTCGGTTCAACCGACGACAAGCTGGTTGTCCCCGATTTCATCAAGGTCATCAAAGAAGTGACCGGTGACAAGGCGTATTATAACAGCACTATCGCCTTTAATGGTAACCGCTTGCCTGAATAACTGTAATCCATGAAAAACTCGCTCGAAAGAGCGGGTTTTTTAATTCTATCTAACAGAAATCTACCACTAAAAAATCGGCGAAAATGCCGAGTTTCTTATAACCATGGTGGTTCCGGCTGGACTTGAACCAGCGACACAAGGCTCTTCAGGCCTCTGCTCTACCAACTGAGCTACAGAACCACTTTCTTCATTATAACACAGGTATGATATAATTAAAAGTATGAAAAAATTTAATACGTCCAAAATATCGGGGGCTGAAGAGCTTTTACCAGAAAAACAAGCTCTTTTTGAACAACTCAAAAGCAAAATTGACGAAACCTACAAGAAGCATGGGTTTTTGAGTGTCGAAACTCCACATTTGGAACGTACTGAAATTCTTTTGGCTAAAGCTGGTGGTGATACCGAAAAGCAAATTTACAAAGTAGTCAAAACTGCCGAAACCGCCGACGAATCTGATCAAGCTTTACGCTTCGATCACACCGTACCGCTTGCTCGCTATGTCGTAGAATACGAAAGCAAACTAACCTTCCCTTTCAAAGTCTCCCAAATTGGAGTTGATTTTCGTGGCGAGCGTGCTCAGAAAGGTCGTTTTCGCGAATTTTATCAATGCGATGTCGACATAATCGGTCGCAATAATTTACCCATCGCTTATGACGCCGATGTAATTGCGACCTTGCTCGATACTTTTAGCACTTTCGATCTTGACACGCCAATTCTTGCGCGTATTAATAACCGTAAAATTCTCACCGGTTTGCTTGAAGCCTTTAATTTAGAAGATAAATCAAAAGATATTTACAGCATCATAGATCACTCCGAAAAAGTCTCTCCCGAAAAAACCAAATCCAGTTTTATTGAAATTGGTCTTTCCGAAGAAGACACCAACATGCTTATTGATTTTATTAATACTAATGGTCAGCGCAGCTTCGTCATCGATAGACTGGCTAAGCTAAACCTAACTAATCAGACTTTTCTAGATGGTCTAAATGAGCTAAATAAAGTCATGGCATTACTCGAGGCTCAAAATCTACAAGACTATATCACCGCCGACTGCAAAATCGTCCGCGGACTCGACTACTACACTGGTACTGTTTTTGAATTCATATTACCCGAGCACAAAAATATCGGCTCCGTTTGTGGTGGCGGTCGTTACGAAAATCTCACAAAACATTTTTCAGATCAGTCTTTTCCTGGTGTTGGAGGCTCCATTGGCTTAACTCGTCTATTTTATGTCCTAAACGAAAATAACCTTCTTAAAAACCAAGTCGATTCCCTTCTTGAATATGCTATCATTCCAATCACTGAAGCAGAATATGATTATTCGAACATTCTTGCAAGCAATTTACGAGACAAAGGCTTCAAAACCACAGTTGTTTATAGTGACAAAAAGCTCGGCGACAAAATCACTTATGCTGCCAAACTCGCCAAAAACGGCATTATCATTGGCGACGAAGAAGTTAAGACTAATAACCTGAAAGTTAAAAATTTCCTTACTGGCGAAACGACCAACCTAGAATGAGAGATCCCAAGCTTTCACAACATTTTCTAAAGTCTCCCCGATTGGCTCTTATTTTGATTGGTCATTCTAATCTCAAAAAACGCGATACGGTCATCGAAATCGGAGCTGGCTCTGGCGTAATCACCAGCGCGCTTAGTCATCGCGTCAAAGAAGTTATCGCTATCGAACCAGACCATGTCACTGCCCAGAAATTGAAAGAAAACCTCACAAAACGCAATATTGATAACGTTCGCATCATCGAACAAGATTTTTTGGATTATGAATTACCCAGCACGCCATATAAAGTTTTTAGCAACCCACCTTTTCATATTAGTTCCAAAATCATCCATAAACTCATTGAGTCCAAAAATCCTCCTGAATCTTTTTATCTTATTCTTCAAAAACAATTCGCGCTTAAACTTTTAAACACCGATCGCCACTACACTTCCCAACTTGGTTTGCAACTAATCCAAAAATATCAAACTAAAATCCGTCTACCTTTAAAACCCACCGATTTTACTCCACCGCCTGGCGTACCAACCGTATTCTTTGAAGCCAAGAAAATCTAGTCGCTCTTGTGTAGTTATTCTTCCTCCAAAAAAGCACCGCTTTGTCTGGACCATAATTTTTTATACTCCCCATCATTTCGGAGTAATTCCTGGTGACTTCCCTCTTCTACTATTTTGCCATCATTTAGAACTACAATCTTATCGAGTCCTGCAATTGTCGATAATCTATGCGCAACCACAATCGAAGTCCTACCTTTCATCAAGTTAGTCAAAGCTCCTTGAATCAAAGCTTCAGACTCAGAATCTAACGCCGAAGTCGCTTCATCAAGTACCAAAATCGGCGCATCTTTTAAGATTGCTCGTGCAATCGCAATTCTTTGACGCTGACCACCAGATAATTTTATGCCTCGTTCACCTACCAACGTATCGTAACCTTCTGGCATTTTGCTAATAAACTCATCTGCATTTGCAAGTTTTGCGGCTCTCACAACTTCCTCACGAGTCGCACCGATTTTACCATAGGCGATATTTTCATAAATCGAACGATGAAAAAGCGAAGATTCCTGCGGTACATAAGCAATCATTTCTCTCAAACTTTTTTGAGTTACGTCTTTTATGTCTTGGCCATCGATATAAATAGCGCCCTTCGCTACGTCATCAAAACGCAGTAATAATTTCGTCAAAGTAGATTTACCCGATCCACTCATTCCAACCAAACCTACACTTTGACCAGCTGGTATAGTTAAAGTGAAATCCTCAAAAAGTTTTTCTTTCTGATCTTTATGATTAAATGTAATGTGTTCAATATCAATTTCAGCCTTTGTAATTTTTAAAGGCTTGTCCGTTTTATCGTCAATAATATATGGTGTATCAAGAATTTTCACCATCTCTTTTGCATTACCAAAAGAATGATTGACTCTTCTTAAAATATGATTAATTGTCCATAAATTAGACAAAAGTCCATTTGATAATGAATACAAAAACACTATATTTGCGATCGTTAGTCCAAATAAATTGTGCCCAGTCACAATTAGCACTAAAAGCCCTACAAACGTTGCCGTATTTACTACATTCATTGCTAAGTTTCGCCACAATGACACTTTTGCTACATTAAAAGTCGCTTCCCGAGTTCGTTTAGTCGCATGGCCAAATCTCATCTCTTCCATTTTTTCTCGCGCATAAGATTTCACTGATATCTCATTGGTAATTGCATCAGCAAGTTGTCCCGTCTGTTTGTTTTCTGCATCAGCCAATTCTTCATCAACATGCCGCGTCTTATAATAAGTCGTAATCGAAACCGTAATATAAATAGCAACATACAAAATCAAAATTATCGCAAACGGAAAACAAATCGCCCCTGCAACTATAATCGAATAAATCATTGTAAGTAAAAGTGGATAAATATCCCATATAAAATTTGATTTTAGTTCAATAAAAGCATTCGGCAATTTATTTGCTGCACTTGTCAGAGATCCCGAGAAACGGTCTCCATGAAAAGTCATCGACTGGTTAATAACTGCATTAAACGCAAGTTTTGACAAATATTCTCCACATTTTGCGTCAAGCGACCAGTCTAGCCAGTCGATAATTCTAATCACCGCTAAATTATTAACCGCTGCAGGAATAATTGTAAGCATCAATATGCCAACGTAATTTTTAACTTCAAAATCCCCACTAGATAATTTTCCGATAATTTCCGAAGTTCCAAAAGGCACAATTACATTAGAAATAAAAATCCATATTGGCACAATTAAAATTACCAAAATTGTACGTATTTTATATTGCATCAAAGCTTTCCAAAAATAATGCAAAACTCTACTAATATTCCCAGTTTTATTTTTCTTCATATTCTTTTCATTATAACACTAATTATTAGGAAACCCTCTTTTTAGTGGTATAATAAAAATATGGGTAAATTAGAAGATATTGTAAGTTTATGTAAACGTCGCGGTTTTATTTTTCCAGGTAGCGATATTTATGGTGGCATGGCTGGAACTTGGGATTTCGGGCCGCTCGGCGTTATGCTAAAAAAGAATTTAATGGATGCTTGGTGGAACTATTTTGTCGAAAAACGCGATGACATGTATGGTATCGACGCTGCAATCATTATGAATCCCAAAACTTGGGTTGCTTCAGGGCATGTTGCCACTTTTGCCGATCCACTCGTTGAATGTAAAGAATGTAAATCTCGTTTTCGTGCCGACAAAATTGCCGATGGCATTTCTGAATCTGTCACCACTGAAGAATTTTTATCGACACACACCAAATGTCCAACTTGTGGCAAAGAAAATTGGGGGCCAATCCGCAAATTCAACATGATGTTTTCTACTCATGTTGGTGCAGTTTTGCCAGAAGATACCAAGGAAAATCCTGAGCTCGCCGAAAAAAATATCGCTTATCTTCGTCCCGAAACCGCCCAAGGCATCTTCACAAATTACAAAAACGTCGTTGATACAATTTATCCAAGTTTACCTTTCGGCTTAGCACAACAAGGCAAAGCCTTTAGAAACGAAATCAGTCCTCGCGATTTTATTTTACGCGACCGTGAATGTTCCCAAATGGAAATCGAGTATTTTGTTGCACCAGAAACTTGGGAAGAAAATTTTGAAAAAATGCGCCTTCTCCAACATGATTTCTTCAAAAATATTGTTGGCTTAAAACCCGAAAACATTCATGAACTTGAAGTTCCCAAAGAAGATCGCGCACACTATTCAAAGCGCACTATTGATTTTATGTTTGATTATCCAAACGGCGAAGAAGAATTAATGGGTCTCGCCTATCGCACTGATTTTGATTTAAAAAATATCGAACGTGAGTCTGGCAAATCAATGGAATATCGCGACAAAATTACTGGTGAGACTTTTGTTCCACATGTTATCGAACCTTCTATTGGTGTCGAACGTCTCTTTCTTGCTGTTATTAGTACTGCCTACACTGAAGACGAAATCAACGGCGAAAAACGTATCGTCTTAAAGCTCCCAGAAAACTTAGCACCATACAAGTTCTGTGTTTCACCACTACTCAAAAACAAACCAGAACTCGTTGAAAAAGCCCGCGAAGTTTATCAAAAGCTCCGCGAAAAATACACCAACGTCACCTGGGACGACTCTGGCAATATCGGTAAACGCTATCGTAAACAGGACGAAATCGGTACACCAAAATGCGTCGTTGTCGATTTTGATACGCTAGAAGATGATACCGTCACCGTCCGCGACCGCGACACTATCGCTCAAACCCGTATCAAAATTAGTGATTTATAAAATATTCACGCGACCATTTTTCGTAATTCTATTCTTTTTATGCTAAAATAGTTTTATAAAAGGAGAATTATAATGGCTGAAAAAGCAAAAAAACCTATTAATAAGAAACTCATTATCGGCATTTGCGCAGTAGTCGTAGTTGTCGCGATTATTGCCGTGGCAGTAATTTTAATTACACGAAATAGTTCAATCGACGATTCTTATTTCGTGTCTGACAACACAAAATATGTACTTACACTCGATTCAAGCGATGTGTCTATGGATGATTCAAACTACAATCCAATTAAAACACACCTAGTCTATACTTATTCTGGTGACGATATTACTGGACTTAAAGCTTATTATGAGTACGCCGATAGCGCTGCAGCCAAAGACGCAGCTGAATATCTCAAACAAAACTACGAAGATGATGAAACCAAGGCTAAAGTTTCTGTTGATGGAAAATATGTCGTCTTTACTGCCACTGAAGCAGAATATGAAGGTTTAACAGCATCCGACATTAAGCAACAAATCGAGTTCATGGAATTACTCAAAAATATGAACACAGAAGATTCTAGCATCGAAGAAACTGACGTCATTGAAGAAACAACCAACGAATAATAGTTAACAAAATACGGTATATAATTTATATACCGTATTTTTTATTCAATTTTAGTTTTTAAACTAATTGTTTAAGCTTTTTTATAACGTTCAATTGCTGCAGCGATTACTTTTTTAGCTGAATCAACACCTTCAAAAGCTTTCACTTCTGTACTACCAGGTTTCTTCAAGTCTTTATAATGATTAAAATGATACTCAATTTGTTTCAAAGTTTGTGCTGGCAAATCTTCAAGTGAGTTATAAGCATCGCCATTATTGCGATCGTCTGCTGGTACGCAAATAATTTTATCGTCCACTTCATCGCTATCAATAAATTTCATCACGCCAAGAATCTTAGCTTTCATCCAAATACCAGTTGTAAGTGGCTGGTCTGTAATCATTAGAACATCAAGTTCGTCACCATCTTCATCTAAAGTTTGTGGGATAAATCCATAGTTACATGGCTTCGCAAAAGCCATTGGCTCTACCCTATCAAGCATAAAACACGCATGCTCTCTATCCCATTCAATTTTATGGTTTGACCCAGTTGGAATTTCGATCACTACATTTAGTTCACCATTCTCATAGTCGCCTGGCGTCAAAACTTTATTAAAATCTGCCATTTTTACTCCTTTTTTTATTATAAGTACATTATACCGCACCGCTCATTATTCGTGCAAGTCTCAGTATTTTTGGCAAAAAAGACTCTATTCCTTTTATTTGTGCAGTCACAGTTAATTTCGTTGTAACCATTAAGCGTAATATTTTTATTTCTTCTTCTCCCAATTCCCCATTATATGTTGATACCAAGGCTTTTTCTATTAAATCATAATTATATCTCTCCTTTGGGGATAATTTTATTCCATTTATATCTCGGTATAAGTTAATTTCCTCGCCAGAAATTCTAGTCAAATTCAACCAAAACCAACTTTCTATTAGTTCTTTGTTTAAGCCCGAATCAAGACCAGCTAAACTCTGATCCACAATCTCAAAATATTCTGGACTATCTAAATTTTCCGACGCTAAACTTATTTTTTTCAAAATCAACCCCGCAAATTCCATTGCTGTAAAATCTTTCAAAATGTTACCATAATATTTTTTCATTTTTGCACTTGTAATTGTTCCCAGTTCTCCTCGGCCTTGATGTATATTTATATCAGTTAAAGAAAACAGCTCAACCCCACCAGCTAATTTAGATTTTTCTTTACGGACACCTTTCGCAATTGCCGAAATTTTTCCTTTTGGTGTTATGATGTTTAATATTCGGTCTGCTTCACCATAATTAGTTCTTTTTAAAACATACCCGAGAGTTCTTATATCTCTATTTTGCATATTTTTTTGCATATTGATATATTTCCTGTGGTGTCATTTTTTCTTTATTTAGATAACCCACTACGCCATAACTTGATAAATCTTCGTTAGAATAATCCAGTGAGGATACTATTACAATTGGGATCATCCTTGTATCAGGATAAGAAACCAATTCATTCAAAAAAGTAAATCCGTCAGGCCCATCAAGTAGTACATCTAAAAAAATAAGTTTTGGCATTTCGTCAGACGATATTTCATTCATCGCTTCAATTGCATTCGTAAAAATCCGCGTCTCCTTTTTAGTAGCTCGCGCCACGCATTTTGCCATAATCACATCATCATCAACCACAAAAATCATTCGAATAAGCTCGCTTGTTTAGATATCGGCAATTCAACATAAAAACTAGTTCCGTCTCGATGTCGTACCGCCCCAACCTTTGCGTTCATATATCGTGAAAATTTTGAAGCAATATAAAGCCCTAGGCCAGAAGAGCCTGGTCGCATAGCTATCGAAGTAGGTTTTTCAATAAAACCTCTTTTTATTTCTCGCCAAACATCGATTGGAAGCATCGGCCCAAAATCTCGTATTGAAATTTTCACTTTATCTAAATAGTCTTGTACTATCAATTCTGATCGTGTTCGCTCACCTGAATAATGCATAGCATTTAACAAAAAGTTATAAATTACACTATAAAGCAACTCGCGATTTGCCGTTACAAGCTTAGCACGATTAGAATATTTTATAAACAAATCTCTTCGGTTACAATCGAAAAGGTAGCTAAGTTCACGGGTAACATCATCGCAAACAGCTCGCACTGCAACGGGCTCCATTTCGAATAAGCCGTCTTCGAGTCGTCGAATCTTCGCAAGATCATTTACTTGCTTAATAGCCCGTTCCGAAACCCTTACCATCTCTGAGCGAATATGTTCGCCTGTTTCATCCATATCATCAAAAGATAAAGCTAGCTGCCGAAGTACCGCAAGAGGCGCTTTTAACTCATGCGCCGCCACCAAAATCCCGTCAACCTCCTTTTCCATGCCCCCATTATAACATATTATCTTTAGGCGTTGAAAGTCACAGTGTTTAGTAACTTATTAAAATCTTCTTCAAATAAAACTGAGTCAGTTTGC
Source organism: uncultured Candidatus Saccharibacteria bacterium (assembly GCA_946638615.1). Lineage (GTDB taxonomy): Bacteria > Patescibacteriota > Saccharimonadia > Saccharimonadales > Saccharimonadaceae > Nanosyncoccus. The sequence goes on from CAMPBO010000002.1 coordinate 35,351, forward strand.
AAAATTGCAGTTTTATCTCGAATTTTAAAAATTACAATGTAGCCATTTAGATCAGTGTTAGGTATATTACCACTATAACGATTTGCTGTAATTCCCTTCGTAGTCGTAATCGTTTCAACGCTCAAGTTAGAATCTTTTTTATCCATATAACGCTGGTATTCAGCCGCAACATCATCAAAACTTTTATCCCTAATCGTCACTCTTAGAGCATTTATGGTATCTTTAGATACAACATTTACTTGAATTGGATTAAAATATGCACTAAAATCGCCTCCATTTGACGCATCAGCTGCCACATATACACTCCAAGTTCTAGGATATTCAAAAGTTAGTTGCCCATAATCAGCTGGACCTGAAAAAGTTTTAAATGGGTATTTTTCACGTTCTAAAAATTCCGCTTCCAACGCTGTAGCTTGTTCATCTTTTGCAATTGCTACCGCACGATTAATTTGTCCATCAACGTCACTGCGCGTTTCATTATATTGCACAGACATCCAAACAAAAAGCCCTATGAATGTTACAGTAGTCAAAGATAAGACAATAATAACGATAGTTTTAACGAGATCGGCTATATTCTTTGTTTTATTTGAGACGTTCAAATCCTGTTGTGCTGTTGACGTGTTTGAAATTACCGATGTTGTCGGTTGATTCGATTGCGCTGACGAAGTTGTAAAATCATCCATAAGCTTATTATAACATATTACTTACTAAAATCTTCTTTTAGAACTTCAATTTCGTTTTGTAAATTGGTTAAATCTTTCTGTAGTTCTTTCGCAAGAGATATAGCATTTTTATAATTTTCAGTTGCCTCTTCAAGCTCAAAGTCATCTGAATAAAACCAATCGATTTTTTCTTCTAGTTCCTTAATTTTTTGCGTTAATGTTTTGTTATCTTTCATCTATCTCCTTTACTTCTGCTTTAATTTCTTTATCAATTGTTGTAATTTTTACAACATTACCTATTGCTATTTCTCCTTTTAAAATTGCATACCCTCTCTCCAAAACTTTTTCTGGATTTAACGCCCCCAAAATTTTAATTTTGTCAGAGAGTTCTTTATGGAAACTTGTAATTTTTATATTAACAACGTTCAAAATTCGCATTATTTTATCGTACTGTTCTCTTCTTAAGCTGTCGATTTTGCTAATCAAATTTTGTCCTGCTCGACTAATCATCGTATTTATATCCACGAGCATCGCTTTGCGATCAAATGTTAGTAGTTCTGCCGCGTTCGATGGCGTAGAAGCTCTCACATCCGCCGCAAGGTCCACTAAAGATTCATCTATTTCATGCCCAATACCAGAAATAACTGGAATTTTTGAAGAAGCCACCGCTCGCACAAGTGCTTCATCGTTAAAACAAGCCAGGTCATCCGCCGAGCCACCACCACGGATAATCGCAACTGCTTCCACTTCGCCTCGTTCATTGAAATATTTTAAAGCCCTAATTATCTGATCTGGAGCATCTATCCCTTGTACCTGAGTGTGCGCTACTTGAATTTTTGTTCCACCCCATCTCGCATTAAAAATCTTAATAAAATCCACATACCCAGCCGCCGCCGTACTAGATATTACCCCAATTTTAGAAAGACCCTTTGGAATAGAGCGTTTCTTCTCGGGGTCGAATAGCCCTTCTTCTGTTAACTTTCTTTTCAAAATTTCATAAGCCTTCTTCAGGCTGCCCTCGCCAACTGGCTGTATTGCTTGCACCGTAAAAGAAAACTTCCCCCACTTAGTTATTTTAGGAACACCTTTTATTCTCACCTTCATACCATCTTCGATCGGGATCCGAAGTTGATAAAGTGTCATAAAACAAGAAACCGACGACTCTTCATCCTTAATATCAAAAAATACCCATTTTCCTTGATTTATCTTAAAACTCGCCACTTCACCTACAATCGTCACCGCCGAATAAGCATATTCAAGTGTCTGATTTACAACACTAATAAACTCAGTCGGGGTAAATGATAACATACTGTCGACGGATGGCGTCACTTTGGAGTCTTCATTCGAGTTTGACAAGAATGGGGAGAAAGTAGCAGTAGGGCCCGTCGGTTCCATTATTATTGTTTATCCTTTATTGCTTTATAATACGGGATCGAACCAGACGCAATCGTAAATACTAGCGTTATCACCCGTGTCATCACAGTAATGATCGTCGCCACTGGAAATTCCACGCCAAGCGCAATCATTACTCCAGCCATTCCGAGCTCATATAATCCATACGGGACAATCCCATCAAATACCGAGCCAACCGCCTCACCTATCATAATATATGGTAAAAGTTCTGGTCTCCCTAAAGATATAGCTACTATCCAGTATGTTGTTATCTCCAAAAAACTAAAAGCAACTCCCCAAATAATTGGCTTTTTTAGATAACGTTTATTTTCTTTGGCAATTTTGACACTATTATATATATCACCAAAATAATCGTTTATTTTTCCGTTTTTTACAAGTTCTTTTTTTCTACCAAATGTCACTATTCTAGCAACACCTTTGCTGATTTTTGTTACAATTCTAGAGAAAAAATCTATTCTTTTTTCACTACTCGCTATGAATATCACAAGCCATAGCACCAAAATCACACCCGTATTCATAATTAAAGCAAGCGGTATAATCCATTGTGCTTCAGTTGGAATAAGATTTAGGGCAAACAAGATTAAGATAGCGATCAAGGCTTGCGCATAATTAACAACCGTCGTCATTGCATATCTAAAAATATATAAAAAGCTCGCCTGCCCCGCCGATACACCAAATTCTCCTAAACGATAAGTCAAAAAAGCCAACCCCCCCAACCCTCCAGCTGGTACTGCATGGTTAACAAAGTTTAGCTCTGTTGAAATTCGGAGAACCTCTCCATTGGTAAATTTTTTTACTGATTTTTGGTTTCTGAGATATGAAAAAAATATTTGCCCACATGCAAAATACATAAGAAGTTGCTCTGGAATCAATAGCATCAACACAAAAACATTTGTCTCATATAAATGATTTACTGCCTCAAGAATATCTGGCCAGTTTTGATATATTACATACCCCACCAAAACTGCCGTTAAAATCAAAAGTATCGTGCGAAACGAAAAACCCACGTGTTTTTTCTTAGCCATATTCGTATTATATCACAAAATAAGCGGGTGATAATTCTTAAAAAATTCCTTGAAATCTGCACAACAGCTTCAAAGAAGAAGAATTAACCCGCTAAATTTAGCGTACTTCTACGCGTACTCTTGGCAAAGATTTGCCAGAAAAATGAGTCTTCTTGGTCTTCACAAAAGTAACTACACCATCTTTAGCAGCATGGATAGTAAAATTGCGTGACATATAGGTACCTGGACCTGCAATCTTTGTAGCACCAGTTTGGCGAACTATAACTTCACCATTCTTTACCTTCTGACCACCAAAGCGCTTGACGCCAAGGCGCTGGCCAGCATTATTGTGGACGTTTTTGGCGGTACCACCAGCTTTTACGTGTGACATTATTTTTTCCTTAAAATTATTATATCTCTCGCAACGATTTGTTCTGGCCGATGATAAAGTAGCCCCTCGCGCGATTTACTATGAACATTATACCCCATAGCTTCAATTTCGTCAAGAATATCAAGACGTTCATACTTGTTATTTTCTCTTAACCAAGCCGGAATCGCAATTACTACTGGTGTATCAAGCTCTATCTGTCTAGTCAAATTCTTCAAAAAGCCTAAAACTATTGAACCGCACTCTTGTTTTTGCTCTTTTAACTTCATCTCACCAGGAATTTGCGACATTGGTTTCCCGAGATACCCTTCACAAGCTACCGCATCAACTTTTTCGCCCCATTTATGCCTCGTAGCATCACCAACTTCCAGCTTAAAATTCTCAAAATCAAAATATTCTAAATTCTTCCTGCTATATTCAATCATTTTTTCGCTGATATCAGTACCGTAAGCTCGATATCCCATCAGCAACGCCTCCTGTAGTACCACCCCCGTACCACAAAACGGGTCAAGCATAGTTGCACCTTTAGGTAAAACTCCGCAAAGATTTATCAAAACTTGTGCCAATTTCGGTGGCAACATCCCCACATAGGCATCTCGTGCTGGCCTGGCCTGATCACGCCTAGCATATGCATCAATATCCTGCACACCGACCACTAAGTACCAATCGTCATCCACTTTAATTAGCTCTACTTTTCGTTCATTCTTGCCAGACAGGCCATTATGAAGCGATGTCGCCGTCGACAGTGCGGCATCTTTATTCTCTACCACCCTCACCGAACGTCCATGTCTTACTAAAATCTTTTTTAATTTTAGTGCTTCCATTGTTGCTGTTTTTCGTGAAGCTTTCTTAGAATAATCCGACACGCCAATCGTGATCTTCCCCTCCGGCAACCCTCTCAAAAATTCGATTGGACTCAAGGTGATTTTCTCAGCAAATTTCAAAGTTCCGCCAAATCGACAGATATCAACAGATTCTGCCGAAAACACTGCCAATTTACCCGAAGCAATTTGGCTAACATCACCAAAAACCGCCTCAAGCTCAGCCACTGAAATCTCTGGTTGTCTCCCCAGTACTGCTAAATATCTGTTCACCTAAAGCCTCACCATATATAATATATTACTTTACTACTAAGAACTTGTTCTTGCCCTTCTTAATTATTGCCGTCTGAGAAAGCTCTACATCCTCTGTAACTTTTACACCATTAATCGTAATCGCCCCCTGAGCAATAAACTCGCGTGCCTTTTTCTTGGATTCTGCTAACCCCTTATCCACTAAGGCGTCTACGAGCATTACGCCTTTTTTCACGGTCGGCAAATACTCCGCAAACTCCATAAGCTCATCCGCGGTGAACTCTGCAAAATTAGTCTCTCGCGCAAATAGCAGTGTAGATAAATTTTCTATCGCTTCGGCCGCCACCTTGCCATGCACTACTTCAGTTGCTCCACGAGCCAAAGCTTTCTGCGCGATTCGCTCTGCTGGATTCTCAAAATGCCGTCTCAAGATATCTTCAATCTCTTCTTTTTCTAAGAGTGTGTAGATTTTGATCAAATATTCCACAGCTTCATCTGGCTGGTTAAGCCAAAATTGATAAAAATCAAAAATCGGCGTATAGTTACCCCCACCATTATCTGAAGAAGCCAGCCAAATTGCATTCCCTTCGGATTTACCAAATTTTCGTCCCGTTACAGGATCAATTACAAGTGGTGTCGACCATACATCCGCAGTCGCACCCTCAAGCCGCTTAATTAAATGAATCCCCGAAGTACAGTTACCGTATTGATCTGCTCCGCAAAGCTGCAAGTCCACACCATATTTACGATAAAGATGCAAAAAATCATATCCCTGAATCAAAGTATACGAAAACTCAGCATAAGAAATCCCTGAACCACCTTCGCCAATCCGATTTTGCACAAATTGACGATCAAGCAATTGCGTCATCGAAAACGCCTTCCCTACTTCGCGCAAAAAGTCCAGATATTTCATATCACGGAACCAATCGTAATTATCCACTAACGTTGCATCGTTATAATTAATTACATTTTCAATCTGCTTCTTGATACACGCTTTATTGTGTTCTACTTCATCAAGTGGCTTTAAATCTCGTTCGCCATTATCTTTTGGATCGCCAATTTGCCCAGTTGCACCACCTACTAGTAGATATGGTTGATACCCATGTCGTACAAAACACGCACACATCATAAGAGCTGCTAGATTTCCAATCGTCAACGAATCTGCCGACGGATCTGCCCCCCAGTAAAATTTTTTCGACACTCTACTATCTAACTCTGCTGGGTTTTCAATCGTTGTCTCCGCAGAGAAACCACGATAAATTAATTCTTCCGATAATTTCATATTCTTATTATATCATCTTATCTATAATGTGTTAAAATAATTATATGAAGATTTTATGGACCGATGGTAGCGCCGAGCCAAATCCTGGTGATGGAGGCTTTGCCGTAATTGAAGTCATTGACGGTGTAGGTAAGCCAGTCGCACTCGGTAGCGACAAAAACACTACCAATATCCGCATGGAAGGCTCCGCTCTCATCGCCGCCATTAAATATGCTGGCGAGGAAGGCTGTGAGATTCATACTGATTCTGAATTCTGGCTTAACGTTCTTAATAAATGGGCTCCTAGCTGGGCCGCAAACGGCTGGCAAAAGAAGTCTGGCCCCATCAAAAATCTTGATCTCGTCCAAGAACTATACGAGCTTTATCACAAATATCCAGTCGAACTCATCTGGACTCGCGGTCACGTTGGCACCAAGTTTAACGAAATGGCCGACGAATGGGCAAACAAAGCCCGCCTCGGCACTACTTTATAGTATACAATCGGATTAACTCACTATAGTCAGTGGCAATAAATTTACCAAGCATAAGCAATATATAAGTGTCTACTTTTAAGGGGACAGTTCAAGGAACTACTTAACTATACAACGTACGCTAAATCCATCGCATCGGTTATTGTGGTTGCTAGGGATGATATTACTAGTATTCATGGCGAGGTTCCTCATGTTGTAGGTATTATTCCAAGTAGAGGACCAAAAGTAGCCGCCTTCACCCTGATGGCGAGCCGAACCACTGTAGTAGGCCCCTGAGAGAGGGGTAGATAAGGCTCTGCGGAAATCGGTGTAGTTACTGGAATAGGCTGAGTAGAGAGCTTGGTATTCACCGTCTGCGGTGCTAGTAGGCATTCGCCAACCTTTGGGGCAAATGTCTTCTTGGACGTCTAGCAAAGTACCAGAGTTAGGGTCAGTCTCAGGACTACCAGTATAGTCTGTACCATTACCCCAGCAGTAGGTACCAGCACTGGCAGCACAGTAGTTATAATAACCGCCTACTTTCCAATTGTTAGCTAAGGCTTCACTGGCTAGTGGGTCACTACCTTGTGGGACTACGTCTTTATCGGCCAGGCTGATTCGTGGAACAGAATATTCATTACTACTGGTAAAGGTACCTACTCCTGCCGTGGGATATTGGTCAGTTGTAGTACCACCACCATTCTTTAAGTAATTTAGAGCAGTGTCACCGGCATTAGTGTTACCTTGAAGATTAGAAAGGCTCACAGTAGTAAGGTCTAGGACAAGATTATCTAACATCCAAACTCTACCGTCAGCAAGTTTACCTACATGATAAGTAGTACCATCCCGACGATCCGTAAGAGTAGCAACAGTCCCTTCCGTGGTATTATTAACTATTGTATTATTAATATCCTGCATGTAAGTCAAATCTGAGAGGGTGCGAGTCTCTAAAATACAGCGTATTGAGAACCCGTACGCCTTGATGCTGTTGGGCACAAGGGCGATAGAACTATTGAAACCCAGAGAGTAAGCGTCCGACTCATAGTAGGCTGTACTAGACCAATAGTTGCCGGTCGAGCTACCATTGTCGAACGAGCTATTGTAGTAGCGGCTGGCGTAGACGCCATTAAATGGAGAGGCAGTTAAAGTGGCTCCAGTAGTATAAGTGCTTTTAAGAGTGTTGTATTCTGCTAGGGTAGGTAGTCTCCAACCTTTAGGACAGATGTCACTGGTAGCATTTCCGCTAGATGGATTAGTACCAGCAGTAGCGGCTACGTAAGAATAGTAGGAATAGCAAGGTTGGTTTTCACCACATGTAGTGCTATTACTATTATAGACGTAGGCAGTAGAGCCATCGTCAAAGCCACTAGTGCTAGAAGTTGGAAGAGTGTAGTTAGAGGTTACATTGGAATCTGCGCTGGTTAAGGTAGTGCCACCAGGAAGGTCTAGGTTCCTAGTCATCCAACAAAGACCATTAATGGTGGCAGTGGTGTAAGTAATACTTTTGTAAGAGGCTGTGCCGCGGTTATCATACATAAGTTTACCGCAATCTGCACTGGTGGCATTTTGGAAGGCCATTGCACTTACCTTACCTACCACTGTCACCGTCCCCTCACCCGTCACGGTGATAGTGGTAGGATTAGAAGTTGAGCTAGCTATAGATACATTACCCGTAGTAGACCAAGAATCTAACTCGTAGCCACTAGGAAAAGTCGCCGAGATGGTATGTGTACCATACTCAAGCTCTGGCGCGGCGCTGGAGCTAGTATAAGTAACACCGTCTACCACAATACTAGAAGTATTTACCCCAAAGGACAGATTAACTGGGTATGACTCTAGGCTTCCATCCGCATTGGTGTAGTTGGGATGCACCACGGTGTATTTAACTTTACCTACATAAGTATCTGCTATTTGCGTAGGGTTAACTGCTACAGCATAAGTAGTCTGAAATTCTGAAGACGATGAAACATTGATATCTCCAGTATAAGTAACCACTTTAGTGGCCACACTCGGTACCACATGGTAACCCGCATATGAACCGTTAGAATCACTTAAGATAGTAGGAGTGAAGCTACCGCTAACTGGGTTTAGCTTCATCGACCAGTTAGAAACAGAAGTATCCATTGTAGTACCAGTCGGAATATTAAGGCTAGTAGCATTACCAATGAGATTAGTGTTTCCTTCGGTATCATTACTGTAGCCTACCGCATAGACCGAGAACCCGTTTCTATCGTTACAGACTATCGACACATTAGTGACGCCAATATTAGTTTTAGTAGTGCCTGCCGTGACGGTAGCATTGTGCTCACCGCCTGAGCCTACTACACCCGAAATAGTACAGACATCTGGAACCGTAACCGAAGCGTCGGCCGCTATAGTGCTATCTGCATAAGCCGCTCCATTAAATATCAAGCAACTAATGCCTACAAGAAATATGCCTCCTAATGATATTATCAATCTGTTTTTAGCCATTACTATACGCCTTTTAATTAATTGTTTCGCCTCATTATTAATTATATTAGCATAATTGCTTTGGCTTGTGAATATTTTATTTTATTATTTTGTCAATGATCCCATAATCTAGAGCCTCTTCAGCGCTCATCCAGTTATCTCGGTCCATATCTTTCACGACCTGTTTCAAATCTTTGCCTGTATTTTTGGCAAAGATTTCCGCCAAACGTTTCTTCAGAAACACTCCTTCGCGAAGCATAATTTCCTGATCGGTAATTTTACCCTGCGTACCAGAAGATGGCTGATGAATCATTACGCGCGCATTAGGTAGACAATATCTCTTGCCCTTTGCCCCACACGACAAAAGCATTGCGCCCATCGAAGCCTGAAGTCCAATTCCAATCGTTTCTACATCTGGCTCGATATAGTTCATTGTATCAATAATTGCTAATCCATCATACACACTTCCGCCTGGCGAATTGATATATAGCTTAATTGGTTTTTTTGAATCTTCATGTGCGAGATATAATAGCTGTGCAATCACGAGATTCGCTGTATGCGAATTCACTTCTTCCCCAAGAAAGATAATTCGATCATTCAAAAGCCTTGAATAAATATCAAAAGCTCGCTCGCCTTTGTTGGTTTCTTCTATTACTGTTGGTACTAAGTAATCTTTCATAATTCTCCTTTATATTTGCTGACGGGTCCTGCCGCCGCATTTTCCCCCGCGCGCGCTGGCGCGGGGGACCCCCAAGCGGCGTCACCCGTCATGTTAATTTAAGCTTCTTATTCACCAACCTCAAAGTTGGAATATCTCCTTTCTTTAACTTCCCCGCAATAATTTCCTCACTAAGTAATGACTCTACCTCATCCTCAATCTTTCGCCGAAGCGGTCTGGCACCATTCTTCGGGTCGTATCCCTCGCTAATAAGATACTCTTTGGCTTTTTCGTCAATCTTCAGGCCAATCCCCTTTGCTGCCAAACGTTTTTTTAGATCATCAATCAAATTGTCAAAAATCCTCTCCACGTTCTTTTTAGTTAAAGCATGGAATACGATCACATTATCAAGACGATTGATTAATTCTGGCCGCATCGCCTTTTTTAGAGCCTTCATTGCATAGGCTTTGTTTTCTTCATACTCTTCGGCCAAAGCTTTTTTGTCTTTTGCAGTATGTGCAGTAAACCCAAGCTCAGATTCACGATACATGTCCGCCGAACCAAGATTGGACGTCAAAATCACAATTGTATTATTAAACTTAATTTTATTACCTTGTCCATCCGTCAAAACCCCATCCTCCAAAATCTGAAGCAGTAGATTAAACACGTCTGGATGAGCTTTTTCAATTTCATCAAATAATATCACCGAGTAAGGCTTACGACGAACCGCTTCGGTTAGTTTTCCACCGTCATCATACCCTACATATCCAGCTGGTGCACCCACTAGCCTTGACACATTATGTTTCTCGCCAAACTCAGACATATCAATCTTCACCAAAGCATTTTCGCCACCAAATACTTCCCTAGCTATCACTCGTGCAAGTTCAGTTTTGCCTACGCCAGTTGGACCCATGAAGATAAACGAGCCAATCGGCCTTCTCGCGTCCGTAATACCAGAACGCCCTCTCCGAATTGCCTTTGCTACTGCCGAAATCGCCTCATCTTGTCCGATGATTGATTTTTTTAGCTCATCCTCAAGCCCAAGTAGCATCTTCATTTCTGAACCATGTACTTTTGATACTGGTATTCCAGTTTTTAATGATACTGCTGTTGCTAAATTCTCTTCGGTTAATTTTGGATTTTCGGTTTTCTTTGCTCCAGCTTTTTCAAGTTTTTTAATTTCTTGCTCTAATTTTGCTAGCTCGGTTTTATAATTTGCCGCCTTTTCATAATCTTCTTTTTCGGCCGCTTCGGTGATTTTATCCTCAAGAGTAGCTTTTTCAATTTTTAATTTCTTGTATTTACTACCACCTTTTTTATCTGCCGCCACTTTACAAATCGCCGAAGCTTCATCGATAATGTCTATTACTTTGTCTGGCATGAATCTATCATTGATGTATCTTTGGCTCATCGCGATTGCCGTCTCCAAAATCGCATCTGGAATTACTACACCGTGATGTTTTTCATAATGACCTTTTATCCCCTTCAAAATCCGCAAAGTCACAGCCGCCGAAGGCTCTTCCACCATCACAGTCTGGAATCGTCTCGACAAAGCCTTATCTTTTTCAATAGTTTTGCGATATTCATCTAAGGTCGTTGCACCAATTAAGTTGATCGAATTTCTAGCAAGCGCTGGCTTCAAAATATTCGCCGCATCCATCGACCCCTCACTAGATCCAGCCCCGCAAAGCAAATGGATTTCATCGATAAATAATAAAATCGAATCATCACTAGTTGCTTCGTCAATAATTCCTTTAATTCTTTCCTCAAACTCACCACGGAATTTAGTTCCCGCCACAACCGATGACAAATCCACCTGATAAATATGTTTACCAATCAAATTCCCCGGGACTTCAGTCTTAGCGATTCTCGTCGCAAGCCCCTCCACAATCGCCGTTTTACCAACGCCAGCCTCACCAATTAGAACAGGGTTAGACTTGGTTCTTCGTGAAAGCACCGTCACTACTCGCTCAATCTCATTTTCACGACCAATCACGGCGTCCAATTTACCAGCTCTTGCTTCTTCGGTTAGGTCCTTACCATATCGACTTAAAAACTTCAGCGGAGTTTTCTTTAGATATTTAGCCTTCTCGGCCTTTATTTTTTCATCCTTGGTCTGCTCTTCCACCAAGTCCTCAATCTCATCCAAAATTTTTTCGTTATCAACTTTAAGACCGTTTAATATCAAAGACGCTCGTGAATTCGGCTGACTAAGTAATGCGTATAATATATGCTCAGTACCTATCACTCTGAGGCCTTGTTCTTTCACATAATTCTGCGCCATTCGAAGCGTCAAAATTACCGCTTCAGATAGAGACATCATTGCCATATCTGAGCCTGGAACTTCCACCGCAACTTTATTCAAAGCCTTTTCCACTTCCTCCAAAGTTGCCCCCTCATCTCGCACCAATCTCGCTCCAGTCGACGTATCAATCGACATCACCCCAAGTAATAAATGTTCCGTCCCCATATAACCATTATTGTATCTTTTGCTATAATAATCGGCTTTTTGTAAGGCAAACCTCGCATTTTCCGACAAATTATTCATAATTTCACTAAATTCTGCTTGCATACCTCTATTGTAACAAACTAGCACTCTCACGTCAAGAGTGCTAGTTTACTAACTTTCTATTATTTTTTGATGTGCTATAATATTATTTAATAAAAGCGAGGTAATATGTTAAAAATCAAAGGACAAAAAAAAGATCCGATTGTTCCGCCAATCAGCATTTCAGCACTCTATAATTTATCCAGTTTTCGTCACTGGAACCAAACCGTCGTCAATCAGAAAGAATTCGACTTCACTCGTCGCGAACTCAAAAACGACCGTAAAATTCTCGCCAAAGCTTTCTTACAACTTGGCATCAAAAAAGGCGATATTATACTTGTTGCCACTGGTCGTTCTATGTATGAAAATATCCTAATTTTCCTCACCGCTAACAAACTTGGCGCCATCGTCAGTTTTTTAGACGAAAAGACTCCCCGCGACACATTACTTCATTACATTGAAGAGTTCAATTCTCCGCTCGTTATTACCTATAAATACACCGACAAACGCATCAAAGAGTTAAAAAACGACGCTAGATCCATCAAAAATGTCATCAACCTAGATGGTAAGCTTATCGATGATGGCAATATTGACGAGAATCAAGTAGAAGACATTGAGATGTCCGTCCTTGATCATATGTGGCTGGGCCGCCAAACCGTTCGCAAAGTCGCCGAAAAATATCGCGGTCGTGTTCCTAAGAATATCTTTGGTGGCAACAACGAAGCTATTATTACCTTCACTTCCGGCTCTACTTCTGGGCCTAAGCCGATGGTTTTCACCAACAAAGCCCTCATTGCCGCCGCACTTTTTTCCAAAGCTGCTTCTGGCATCAAAATGTGGGACAAAGAAATCAAAACCTGGTTTTCATTTGTTAAATTCGACTGTCCTTACGGATTTTGGACCTCAGTCTTAACCCCAATTATCGGTGGCAGCTCTGTGATTTTGACCCCAGATTTAGATGAATCTAATTTTTCATATTATTTCAGCAAAGACATTAACGTCGTCCAAGCCGTGCCACTACTTTTTGCCACATTACCTAAGGTCCTACCAGAAGATCAGGATTTATCGTCGGTCAAAATGTGCATCTCGGGTGGCGAACGTCTCGAAAAACAAGCCTCACTCGACATTGCTGAGTATTTCAAAGCACATGGTGCTACCGTCAAAATTTGCAACGGTTATGGCGTCGGTGAATGTCTCGGTTCTATCACTGTCGCAGTAGGTTCTACTTATCACCCAGACACCGTCGGACGAGTAGTGCCTGGCGCCCATGTCATGGTCCTAGACCCCGAAACTGGCGAAGAGTTAGGCTTTGGTAAAACTGGCTTGCTTCATGTCTCTGGCAAACACACTTTAAAACGCTATTTCAATCGCCCCGAACTCACCGAAGAAAAAATCCTCAAAATCAAAGGACGTAATTTTATTAACACTGGCGATCTTGCCACCGTTTCTGAAACTGGTTTCATTACTCTAGTTGGCCGCGCCACTTTCTTTATTAACACTGTCCCAGCCAAGGTCTACTATGAAGTTGTCCGTGCCGCTGTTGCCAGAAACGAAGTCGTCAAAAGTTGTTATGTCGTTAAAATGCCCGACCGAAAGCTCGGTTGGGCATCTTGCGCCTTCGTTGTATTAAAAGAAGGTGTCGGTAAAAATAACGAAACCCGTCGCAAAATCGCCAAAGATGCCACCGAGCCTTTTTACATCGGCAAACGCCGCATCGCCTTAAAAGATTACGAAATCCCCCGTCGCGTAGTTTTCCTAGACGAATTGCCACTTACTCGTGCCAGCAAAACCGATTTTAGAAAACTTGAAAAAATGGCTAAAGAGCTATAAAATTAACTCATTATGATTACAAAAGCTATTATACCAGTCGCTGGTTGGGGTACCAGACGACTTCCAATCACTAAAATCATCGAAAAATCCATGCTCCCAGTCGGCAATCGCCCACTAGTAGATTATTCCGTTCAGGAACTAATCAAGGCTGGGGTCAAAGACATTTACATGGTTATATCAAATGTCGAACCATGCCAAGTCCAAGAGTTTTATAAGGATAATCTTGCTCTCAATCAATATTTAATTGATCGCGGCAAAGAAGATCGTCTAAAACTCGCCAAAACTTTACCCGACGATGTTACTATCCACTACACCGTCCAAGACCCAGCCGCCAAGTACGGTACCGCCGTCCCTATTGCCATGGTCGTCAAAGAATACAACATAAACGAACCCGTGCTCGTATTTATGGGCGACGATTTCATCTGGAATCCTAATGGCAAATCTGCCGCCGAAGCCCTCATTGAAGCCGTCGGCGACACGAATGATTCCGCTATTCTCGGTGTCGAAATCGAAAAAGACAACGTCGAAAAATACGGTGTTTTGTCCGAAAAAGACGGCAAGCTTATCGGTGTAGTTGAAAAACCAACCCCTGAAGATGCCCCTTCTAATCTCATCAACGTATCAAAATACATCATGTCTCCAGAACTCTTAAATCGCATCGTTAAATATGTTGACGAAAACGATTTTGGCCCTAAAGACCAAGAATATATGGTTACTGACCCTATTGATGACTTCATCAAAGATGGCGGTATTATGCGCGTTGCACCTACAAATGGCGAATATCTAGACGGCGGCTCCGTCGAAGGTTGGCTCCATGCCAATAACGTTGTTTGCGGCAGCTAAAACGCAACTTTCCATAAAAAATAAGTCCTTTCGGACTTATTTTTATTGGGAAGATTCTGCTGGTGACTCTATAGATGGCTCCACGGACGACATCGTAGACAGCTCTATTAGCGGCTCCGCCCATTCCTCAGGATAATCATCCTGCCCCAACATTACCGCAATCGTTGATGCTAAATTTTTAAGTCCAGCATTTGGTATATTTGCAATTTTATATTTTCGACGATTCGCAGTATGATCATAAATAATACAGGGTACTTTATTGGTAGTATGCGCCGTTTTTTTCGCACCATTTTCATCTAAAAGTTCTTCTGCATTACCATGATCTGCCACAATAATCATCACCCCACCCATTTTATCTACTTCTCCCGCAATTCTCGCTAAAGAAATATCAATCGCTTCCATTGCTACGATTGTAGCCTCCATATCGGCTGTATGTCCCACCATATCACCACCTGGAAAATTCAATCTCACAAATTTATATTTTGGTAAATTTTTAATTACCTCATCAGCAATTTCTGCGGTTTTCATCCATGGCCGCGTCTCAAACGGAACCGTATCAGATTCAATCTCGATGAATTCCTCATGTGGAGCTTTTTCATAACTATTACCATTAAAATAATATGTTATGTGACCAAATTTCACTGTCTCCGAAACCGCCAATTCACTTACGCCTCGCTCACTTAGGAAACGGTTCAATGTCATCATAGCACCACCTGGCTGAACCAATCGATGCTCTGGAACATGTGTATCTGAATTGTATTCTGTCATACCTACGAAATACACATCATCGGGCGTATAACCACCACGATTAAAATATGGAAAATCCCAATAAGTAAACGCCTGTGCTATTTCGATCGCTCGATCCGCTCTAAAATCAAAGTAAATCAATCCGTCACCTTTTTCAATCTTACCCACCGGTTGATCTTTTCCATCTACCACTACAAAAGCTGGTAAATCTTGATCTTGTACTTTTGGGTTTAATCGCCTAAGAGTTGCTATACCTTCCTCCGCTGATTTAAAATAATAGTCTGCCTCTCCATTCACCATCATATCCCAACCTCTAGCTACTACCGACCAATCATTTTCATATCTATCCGCTACCGTCGTCATACGTCCACCACCTGAAGCAATTTTAATATCCGCACCTGGAAATTTAGCTACAAAAGTTTCAAATCTTCTAATGAATTTCGGTTCAGATTGTGGAGGTACATCCCGACCATCAAAAATCGCATGTACCCGTATTCTCCGAATACCTTCTATATATGCCTGTTCAATCATCTGTTCTAGATGGGAAATGTGACTATGTACACCACCATCCGAGAAAATACCTGCAAAATGCAAAGTTGCAGGTGTTATCTTCTCATTATACCACAAATCTTTTGAATTGTCAATCATAGCCACTTTACTAGACTCGTGTAAAATTCTTGTAATAACACTTCGCCAAGCCTCAGAGTTAAAAATTTCCCCTGAGTTAAAGGCTTCTTCAATTCTAGCAATACCTTGTTTTATTGCCCGCCCTGAACCCATAGTACTATGCCCAACTTCGGAATTACCCATCTGCCCAGACAAAAGCCCCACCGCCTCACCAGAGGCCTCCAAAGCAATATGTGGACATTCTCTTGCTGCACGCCCCAAAAAAGACGTTCTTGCCTTGCTTACCGCATTGCCTGGTCCATCAGGCGCTAACCCTACTCCATCTAAGATGGCCAAAACTATCGGCCCATCAAACGATAATTTATCCATAACCATATTATATCATACTTCTGGAACCTGTTGAGTAATACAATGGATGTTCCCTCCACCAAGTAAAATTTCTCGCGCATAAACTGTCTCTATTGTTTTATTTGGAAACAATTCTTGTAAAATTCGAATCGCCGCTTCATCGTGTGGATCATTAAATATTGGCAAAATAATTGCATCATTACAATTATAATAATTTATATAAGAAGCTGGTAGTCTATCACCTTCATTGCGAGGAAAAGTACCTTCTACCACATCAACCCCCTCTGACTCTTCTTTAGTAATTGTTACTACATTCGGGACGTGAATCTTGATTATTTCAAGTTGTCGGCCACGTGCATCTGTTACAGATTGCAAATATTCTAAATCTCTCATCGAACGTTCATGTTGTGGATCGGCCGGGTTATCTTCCCATGCTAACACCACTTTACCTGGTGCAACAAATTGACAAACATTATCGACATGACCATTGGTGTCTTCATCTTTATAAATGCCATACGGAATCCATAATACTTTAAGAGCACCACAATAATCTAACAAGTACTTTTCAATTTCTTCTTTACTTTTACCTGGGTTACGACCTTCGTCAAGTAAAGTTTCTTCCGTTACAAGCAAAGTCCCTTCGCCATCAGAATGGATCGAGCCACCCTCAAGTACAAAATCATCTGTACGATAGCGATCCACTTTTTCGATTGCCGCCATTTTACTTGCAATAGCATCATCTAAGTCCCACGGAAAATAAATTCCATTTATCAATCCACCATAACCATTAAAAGCCCAGTCTACTGCTCGCATTTCACCCTGATCATTTATTACCATTGTAGCGCCAGTATCACGAATCCAAGAATCATTATTCGAAATTTCTACTACTTGAACATTTTGCAAATTCATTCCCAATACATGTGAATATTGAGATTGATTTACACCTAAGACTACGGGCTCGTGTTTAGCAATTTTCTCAACCACTTCACGAAAGGCTTTCTGTGCTGGTTTTGCTCCATCTCTCCAATTATCAGGGCGTTCTGGCCAAAGTAAATATGTACATTTATGTGGAGCAAGTTCAGATGGCATATAAAATCCGTCTTGCTTAGGTGTCGAAGTTAATTTCATTTTCAAGACCTCTCTTTCATTTAAATAGTAGAGCAATTAGCTCTACTATTTATTATATACTACTTTGTGTTTTAAACTCTAGCTTTTCGTGCTAACTTTTTTTGTTTGTCTCTTCGATCCATTCTAAATATCATTACTTCACCAATCACTATACATACCGCCGAGCTTATCAATAAAGTAGCATTACCAGCAATTGCTTCTAAGCTAAACTCTGGAATCCAAGTGAAAAATAGTGAAATAAATAATAGTATTAAAGGTACGATACCCATTAGCCATCGTCTCACTGGACCAACCTTGACCCAATATCCATTTTGAACTTGTTTGCCTTTTTTGTGTAACTTAATAAATGCTGCAAACATTGGGATGTAAGATAGCAACAAGCATACAAGCGACAAATCAAAGAACGCCCAGAACATATTTTGACCATCTTCCCACTCTGGGAAACAATATGCCAAAATAATTCCAGCCACGGCTAATATTGTAGCTACTACACCAGTCCACACACCCACCATATAAGGAACACCATCTTTGTTGCGCTTTTTCCAAGATTTTGGGAACATTCCGTCTTCTGCCGCATAGGCAATTACCGAATATACACCGAAATTCCACGATGACACGTTTGAAATCAAAGTCAAGATAAATAATCCGCCTACAACAATCGTTACAGCTTGAATAGCTGCTTCTGCAAATCCAGCGTTCGCCATCAATACATTATATGAATCAAGAAAACCCGTATTGGTTTGAATTTCTGCAAATGGCGTTCCCACGCCCATGCCAAATGAAGGTAAAATATAAAAAATCGCAATTAGAATTCCACCCAATATAATTGCTTTCGGAATTTGTTTTCTAGGTTTATCCATATCGTCATAGAACGTGCCTACCACTTCAAAACCAAGCATGTTAAAAATAATTAGCGACACAAAAGATAGCCCTGCCCAATCAATTCCACCATCAGCTGATGCTAATGGCACGAAATCATGCCAAGATTCAATAGGGTTAGCTGTTCCCTTCGTAAATAATACGTAAAAACCGAGAAAACCGATGCTAGCAAGAATTAAAATTTTAATCACCGCTCCAATATTTGATACCCAGTCTGATTGAGAAATTCGAAGCATACCCAGTATTGTCACAAGAACAATATAGCCTACCTGTAGAGCAAGAACCATCCAAAGTTCCATTTCAATTCCAAACATTTGCATTATCATAGTAGTAATAAGGTCAGCGAGCGATGCAATCCAAAGTGGATAGTTCACCCAATAAAACCAAGCAACTCGTGAAGCCCATTTTTTTCCAAAAGCCTTTTTTATCCAGGTATACATTCCGCCTTCAGATGGGTATTGGGTACCAAGTTCAGCACTAATTAATGCGTATGGCACAAAAAAGCCAATTAGCATAATCGCCCACCAAATATACATTGAGTTACCAATGGCTGCTGTTGGTGCTACAGCATCTCCAACCAAGATTATACAGACTGTCGCAAGTACAGCACTAAACAATCTGAATTTATATTTTTTCTTTGGCATTATTTAGCCTCCTTCTGTTGTTTTATATAATCGAGCGTAATCTGCGCTACTCGACCAAAATATAATACTAATCCCCTTTGAGCGGTTAGACGATTTTCCGCCTCATCCCACGCTATCGAGTTTGGACCATCCAATACAGAATCGGTTACTTCTTCATTACGATTTGCTGGTAAGCAATGCATAAATTTACAATTCGAATTCCCAGTCGCCATCATCATTTCATCATTCACTTGATATTTAGGATAAAAATCTCGCATATATTCTTCTTTTGATGTCTCTTTGTCGTAGAGCCCATACCAAACATCGGTATAAATAAAATCAGCATCCCTCAAACATTCCGAATTGTCTGTATAACTGCATGAACCGCCATATTTTTCGACATTTTTCCGTCCAATCATAAGCCATTCGTCAGAAATCTTATGATTTTTTGGGCCATAATGCACAAAATTCATTCCCATCTTCGTAACCATTTCACAAAGCGTATTGCAAACTTGCGTCGCATCGCCCACAAAAATAACCTTAACATCATTAGGAACTTTTCCTTCTGGCCAATGATCAAAAATCGTAATCATATCACCAATCCCCTGTGTAGGATGAACTTTGTCACTCATACCATTAATTACCGGAACTCGTGCATATTTGGCTAAAGCTTCAATTGATTCATGGCGATCCACTCTTGACATGATCATATCACACATCCTACCTAGTACCACAGCTGTATCCTCAATCGTTTCGTGTGCTCCAAGCTGAATTGCTCCAGGAGCTAAATTAATTGCATGACCACCCAATTGCACCATTGCTGTTTCAAAAGAAACACGT
Organism: uncultured Candidatus Saccharibacteria bacterium; assembly: GCA_946638615.1. Classification (GTDB taxonomy): domain Bacteria; phylum Patescibacteriota; class Saccharimonadia; order Saccharimonadales; family Saccharimonadaceae; genus Nanosyncoccus. The sequence goes on from CAMPBO010000002.1 coordinate 55,144, forward strand.
GTCCGCGTTGATTTCTGCTCAAACAGCATCGCTAAAGTTTTATGAAAAAGAGAATTTAAATATCCGCCTTTTTCAATATACATTCGTACAATTCGTGAAGTATTAATAATATCTAATATTTCCGACTGATCAAAATCAGCTGTATCGATAAAGTCTTTTTTTGTTGGCACTTGATGCCCTAAAGTGTACAACTTATCCATAAGCTTTATTATAACACACTTATTGTAAATCTAACGAAATTAAAACTCTAAAAAATGAATTGAGAATAAATCCCAATTCATTTTTTTTATTATTTTTTGTTAAAATTATAGCGAGAAGAGTCAAAGCACTACAATATTAATCACCGCAATACATGCCACTACTCTAATTCCCCACTTGAACCAAGTTGAATAATCAACTTTGGCAAGTGCAAGACCAGCCATAATCGCACCACAAGTTGGCGTAATTAAGTTTACTAAACCATTGGCCGATACAATTGTCATTGCTGCCACGTTGGTACTGTAACCAAGATTTGCCGCCACTGGCGCAATAATTGGTGTTGACAAAGTTGCGAGGCCAGACGAAGACGGTACTAATACCGACAAAACAGTATGTAATATATAATTTAGCGGCACAAATGCCATCTCTGGCAATGTTGCAAGGAAATTTGATGCGTTGTAAATAATATAATTGTCAAGCGAAGTCTCGGCCATCAATACCGATGCTCCACGTGCTACCGCAATCACTAACACCACGCCGATCATGTCATCTGCACCATCAATAAAGGTATCGATAAACCCATGCTCACCTTGACGATTGATAATTGATATTAGTATCGATGCCAAGAGGAACCATAATGCCGATTCAAAGAACCACCATTCTCCTAGAGGGGCACCAGTCAACCATCCCGTCCACGATACAAAGAAGTTTATTCCAAAGTCTTCCCAGGGAATAAATCCTACAATCATTACAAGAAAAGTTAAACCAAAGATAATTAGTGAAGCAATTTGTTTGCCTGTCAGCTTTTCAACCTCATCTTTATCTTCCAAATATCTTGCATATTTTTTCTCAGCAATTGCTTGTTCACGAAGGCTAAGAAAAGTAGAACCTTTGTCTCGTTGTACTTTCTTTGCGTATCTCACTACAAAGAATGCTGCGATTGCCAAAGTTGTAAGCCACAACACTACAGCAATTAGAATAATCGTACCTTGATTAAACTCGATCCCAGCATCCTTCATTGCTGATATAGCCACACCAGTTGCAAACGGATTAATTGTTGAGCCAAGCACACCAGCGCCCGAACCAAGCAAAATGGTTGCCACACCAACAAGCGGATCCATTCCTGCCGCAAACATAGTTGCTGCAATTAGCACATAAAACCCAACGCTTTCCTCCAAAAACCCATAAGTTGTACCAAGTATCGAGAAAATAAACATGAGAAGCAGTATCAATAGATACTCCTTACCATTCATTTTTTTAACCAAGATTTTAATCCCAGTTTCCAAAGCTTTGGTTTTTGCCATTACCGCTAGAAACCCGCCAAGTACCATCACGAAGATACAAACATCAATCGCATTTTCAAACCCAAGGATTGGAGCCATCAAAACTTGATAAAGTTTTGCGCCAGCAACGCCAGAGCCATCCACGATTACGCAACCATCCTCACCATTAACTTCTTCGCAAGCCTCTTTAGTCTCAAAAACTTCATCCGAATCCAATAAGCTTTCACCGATTGGCAATATCTCATCGTTCTCATCAATAGTTTCCAACACAACTGGCTCAGTTTGACCAAGAAGCCCACTCTGAACATTGTCTCCAACTTCTGGAGTAAAAGTCTCTCCATTCGGCAAAACATCAGGTGCTTCCTTTAAATCTTCCGCTGGAACCTCGCCTTCCCATTCGCCAGGACCAACTTCTACACTCGGAGCTTCATCGTCAAGTGGGGCCGCCATATATTTTGCTTTTGGCAATACATGTGACAAAATACCAAGCAAAATAATCAAAATCATGATAATCGAATACGCCGAGAGCATCGCGCGTGTTCGTCTCTTGCTTCGATTCTTCTTTCTAAACATTTCTTTCCTTTTTTAAAATTAATATTATCCCCCCCTCAGCGATATTCAATTTCCTATTATTCCTCCTCCCTGACTAACGCCATCGTCATACAATGCGTTCCGCCACGTCCTCTTGACAACTCCGAACTCGGTATTTCTATCACTCTAATCCCATGTTTTCTTAATGCTTCGTTTGTCACGAAATTTCTATCGTACGCCGTCACCACGCCTGGCTTAATGCAAAACAAATTCACGCCATCGCTCCATTGCTCGCGTTCAGCGTCAATTCGACGACCATTACCGCATTTAATCAGCTCCACCTTATTTAGGTGTAAGTATTTTTCCAATACTTTTTGCAAATTTTGGTGAATTTCAACAATATCAAGTTCACCACCCATCCCTTTAGTAATTTCGTAAATCGTCGAAATATCCATAATCGCATCCTGCACCGCAAATTTATCCACGTCTACCCGAGTTATCACCGTATCAAGGTGCATGAAAGAACGCTCGTCCGGAATGTCAATCGCTAGTACATACTTGAAAGTATTTTTCTTGTCTTTAAACAAATTTCTCGCAAAATCCGCAATCGCATCTGGTTCTGTTCTCTGAGAAATACCGATTGCAATTACTTCCTTTGACAAAACCATAATGTCGCCACCTTCAATTGAATATGGTTCCGTGCGGTCGTAATATAATTTTATATCATTATAAAATGGGTGGTACTTAAACACATAATCAAAGAACATTGTTTCTCGATTTCGTGTTGGCGCCCACATCTTGTGCAAAGTTGCACCGTAGCCAATCGTCGAAATTGGGTCTCTCGGGCAATAAATATTTGGAATCGGATCTAGTATCATTTTACCAATATCCCGCGTCGCATAAAATCCCGAAACATTTCGAAGCTTTTTTAATTCAGTAATGTCCGTGCCAGCGATACATTTTTTTACCAAATCACGATTATCTTTAAAACCGTTTAAAAATTCAAAACAATGCCTTGCAAGTTTCGCCGACGTTACACCAGCTTCAGCGATAAACTGCTCGATAAATTTCTTTCGCACAGTCCTGCCACCAGCATCTAAAGCTTCTGCAATCAAATCCGTTACATAAACCACTTCGACACCTTCTGCCCTCAAAGCATTTGCAAAAGCATCATGCTCTTGTTGTGCCACCTTAAGATACGGAATTTCGTCGAACAACAACCGACTAAGCGAATTCGGTGTCAAATTCAAAAATTCTTCTCCTGGTCGATGCAACAACACTTTTTTTACTGGGGCAATTTCACTAAAATTGCAGATTGTGCTTCGCATTATTTTTCTCTCCTTTCGTAGAGTGTTAAGAATATTACCGCTTTGATAGTGTGCATTCGGTTTTCCGCCTCATCAAACACGATTGAACGCTCCGACTCAAACACTTCATTCGTTACTTCCATCTCGGCGATACCAAATTTTTTGTAAACGTCCTGCGCCACTGTAGTATTAAGATCGTGAAAAGACGGCAGCGCGTGTAAAAATACCGCTCCAGGCTTCGCTCGATTCATCATTTCCATATTTACTTGATATAGCTTCAATTGACTAATTCTCTCACCCCATTTTTCTTTATCTTCCCCCATCGAAAGCCATACATCGGCATAAATCGCATCTGCTGTATTATCTAGCGCATGGATATCACTTGTTACTGTTATAGTACAGCCGTTTTTCTCGGCAATTTTTCGACATCTCTCCACTAAATCATCTGCCGGCTTTAACTCTTCTGGTCCACAAGCAATAAAATTCACACCCATCTTGGCACTCATCGCCATTAAAGAATTTGCCACGTTGTTTCTTGCATCCCCCACAAACGCCAAAGTAAGACCTTTTAAATTCCCTAAGTGCTCTTCCATCGTCATAAAATCTGCCAATACCTGAGTTGGGTGACATTCATTCGTCAAACCATTCCAAACTGGCACATCAGCGTATCTCGCTAAATCTTCTACTATCTTTTGATCAAATCCTCGATATTCAATACCATCATAAAATCTCGCGAGTACTCTCGCTGTGTCTGCAATCGATTCTTTATGCCCCATCTGTGAGCCCGTCGGATCAAGATAAGTTACCCCCATACCGAGGTCATACCCCGCCACTTCAAATGAGCATCTCGTTCGCGTTGATGTCTTTTCGAAAACAATCGCAATGTTTTTGTTTGGGAAAAACTTGTGGTTTTTCCCCGCACGCTTTAATTCTTTAAATTTTTTCGCCGTTGCCAGCATATAGCGAAGCTCATCTTCGCTAAAGTCTAAGATTTTTAAAAAGTCTCTTCCGTAAAAATCCATTTTTCACCCTTTTTACTTAAGTCTATTGTAACTTAAAAAAATTTTAAACACAAGCTTTTTTATCTAATAATCGTTCCAGCCTTACCTTTTAAGGCTGCTTTTACATTTTCAATATTAGTAATAATTCCAACGCCACCCTTTTTAGCAAAAGCTACCGCTGCCTCAACTTTTGGCAGCATTGAACCTGCCTTAAAATACCCATATTTTTTAAGTCTCGTCATTTCGTCGGCAGACATCTCATTTAATGCTTCTTGTTCGTTGGTTCCAAAGTTTAAATACACATTTGGTACTGCTGTCACTGACACGAATATATCAGCTTTAACAAGCTCCGCTAATTTTTCTGCTGCAAAATCCTTATCAATTACCGCATCAATTCCTTTAAGCCGTTTTAGTACCCGCGTTCTATAGACTGGAATTCCGCCACCACCAGCCGCAATTACAATCACGCCATCTTTCACGAGCTCCAAAATTGCTTTCTTTTCCACAATATCAACTGGTTTCGGCGACGCCACCACTCTTCGCCATCCGCGTCCCGCATCTTCCTTTACCATCCAGCCCTTAGCTAGTGCCAGCTTTTTAGCCTCTTTCTCAGTATAAAACTGCCCGATCGGCTTAGTTGGATTTTTAAAAGCCACATCTGCTCTATCTACTACTACTTGAGACACCACCGTCACGACTTTTACATTCCGACCTCTTTTCAAAAATGCGTTATTAATCGCCTGGGTTAGCCAATAGCCAATCTGACCCTGGCTCATCGCTACCGCCGTTTCAAGCGGCATTGCTGGAGCTTTTTCAGTGCCAGCCGACTCCTCATGAATCAAAATATTCCCAACCTGAGGCCCATTTCCGTGTGCAATAATTATCTCATATTCTCCAGCCAAATTTGCTATTAATTCACCAACTTCTTCTGCCACAGCTTTCTGTGCCTCCGCCGTCGCCTCACCGTTTTTTTGCAAAGCATTTCCACCCAGCGCCAGCACCACCCGTTTTTTCATTACTTCTCTCCCATTAACCTTTTTAGTTCATTCTTGTATGCTTCTACCCCTGGTTGATCAAACGGATTTACACCGAAAAGTTTCGCCGAAATCGCGCACGAGAGCTCAAAGAAATACACCAGCTCTCCAAACCCCTTTTCGTCATAACTAGATGGCGTAATCGTAAGCACCGGAATCCCACCCTGCATGTGGGCAATTTTCACCGCTTGTACAACCTTAGTGTTTATTTCATCGGTTGGATAATCAATAATTGTTTCAAACAAATTCCGCCTTCCGTCCTGCATAAATTGTCCCATCGAATGAAGATCCGTTGAATAAATTACCGACGCTGGGAAAATTCCTTGTTTATTTTTACCTTCCGATTCGCCAAATAATTGTTTTAGCCATTCATTAAAATACATCGTCGCTGGCTCAAAGCTAGCAAACACCTCTGTGTCATAGTCTTTTATGCCCAAGTTATACCTCATCGTAGCATACTCTGTTGCTGGTTTTACTGCTGACCCAGATGCCTCCGCCGCCCCCTCCAATAATTTATCTATGTCAACCCCAGCTACCGCCATCGGAAGTAACCCTACCGCAGTTAATACAGAATATCTTCCGCCAATATCATCTGGCACGACAAATCTAATATATCCATTTTCCACCGCTTCGTCATGTAAAGCTCCCGATTTTGCGTCCGTTGTTGCATAAATCCTATTTTTTGCAGCTTCACCATATTTCTCAAACAATTTTTTCTTAAATGCCTCAAAGGCTATCGCTGGCTCCAGCGTCGTTCCAGATTTTGAAATCACATTAATCGAAAAATCCGCGTCACCTACTTCTTCAAGTGCCCCCTCTAGCTCTTTTCTACTCAAAGAATTCCCCGCATAGATAATTTTAGTTTCAGATTTTGGTCTAAGAGCTTCAATTATTGCTCTATGCCCCAGATAAGACCCTCCAATCCCAATGCAAACCAAATATTCACTATCTTCGTTTATTTTTTTAGCGACTTCTTTTATCTTTACAAATTCCCCCATATCATATTGTCGTGGCAATTTCATCCATCCACCCATTTTGTCTTTTTCTATCTCTGCCAAAATCTGAGCTATTCTTTTTTCATCAATTTCTACATTAAAATTAGTTTTTATCACTCTTACCTCCAACTGAATACTAATTTTATTATATCAAGCTTTTTTTAAAAAAATAATTGCTTTTTCATAAAAAGCGTGATATAATAATAAGAAGATGAGTTCTAAGGGGGGTGATTTTATACAATCCAGAATTACCATCCGTCTCAGAATAGCTTGTTCTGAGATATTATGCCGGAACCTTAAAAACAAAGGGTTCAAGCTTTATTTTAAAAAATTAAGCACGGACACATATCTGAAGTATAAATTCAGAAGTGGTCCAGAAATTACGGACGAAGACTTTGAAATTGTCGCTATTTATAATGGCGACAAAACGTTAGACCAAATGGATCTAACTCAAAGCAAAATCCAGCAAAACATAGCTTGCAAAAAAATCGCAGCTACATCAACCGAAAAGTGATGATTCGTTCTTTACCCCCTCCTACCCCCGGTTCGATTTTATCGGCCGGGGGAATTTTATGTTATAATTACCTCGTGCCCGAGTGGCGGAATTGGCAGACGCGCTAGCTTCAGGTGCTAGTGGTAGCAATACTGTGCAGGTTCAACCCCTGTCTCGGGCACCAACCATTTGACATCCGCCAGGATGTTTTTATTTATGAAAACTTTTAATTTTCTTAAAATCAACTTTCAAAACCGCTTCACGCAGAGCTTTCTCGTTGCCATAGTGGGTATGTACTCCTGGCGAATCCGACAACATATGTTGCGCAAACGGAAAACTCACCACTTTATCGAGCACCGCACCAAATTTCCCAACCCGAGACGAAGCTACATAAAAGTGCGTCACATCTTTTAATGGTATATCTAAAGCCTGTTTCATCTCTTCTGGAAAAAATGTTAAAGAAAATAAATCCCCGTCTGGCTCACCAGCAAGCCTTCCATAGGCAATCGAAGTGTTCCCTTCAATCCAAAGCCTTTGATTTAATGGTCTCATTTTGGCATTCATCAAGTTCGCCAAGCACTCCACTTTTTTCGAACCATCCATATTCTTCATTTCACACACAAAATCCCCTTCACAAGTCGTCGTCATTACAACACTATGCGCATCTGGCGATTTCAAACCATGTTTTTCATCATACGAAATTGTATCACTAATATAATCCATCATTATCCATGACATAAGTCCAGTCTTAATATTTTCTGCCATCAAATAATATTCTGCTCTCGCACCCCAAAATACACTCGTATGGATCCGAAACATTGATACGACTCCATAATATTTTTCTTCATCACCTTCAAAAACCGCTGATTTTGTCAATGTAAAACCTTCTGGTATAAACTTCTGAACTTTTTCGGGTTTAGATATTTCATAAAATAAAAAAGAGCAATATGGTTCTACCACAAATGGCATCTTATCGGATTTTTTCGCCGATGAAACCACGATTTTCTTTTGTAAACAAATTGGCAGCCTCGCAAGTTTAGATTGCATATAATGAGCTTTTCCAACCATCATTGGGTCAACCAATTTTTCTACGCCTTTTGCATATTCTAATATGTTCATATATATATTATAACGCTTATTGTAAAATCCGCCGAACTTATGTTCGGCGGATTTTTGTGCTATTTTCGCGAAATTTCAACCCCCCATATCTAGCGTAAAATTCGTCCGCCAAACGGACATAGAATCTATCCCCTTGTTTAGCTAGAGTAACATTTTTAAATGGTAGCTCGCCCGTCACATCCTGATAAGAACAAACATCCTCCACAGGAAACATTGTTCTGAAATTTTTAAACCCAGATCCAACTTCAACCTCTAAACAAAATTGGCACATCTCGTGTCCCCACTCTGTATATTCATTAGTGAAAGGAATAGTTCCGCTCGGGTTATACTTTCTTAGATAATCCAAAAAGATCATCGCTGAGTGTACCCAACAAATAGTCCCACACCGCAGTTTAGCGTCCCTCACTGCCGCATAGGCTCTCTCCTTTAAGGTTATCTCTACTTCATCCATTTTTATCCCCCCTTCAAAATACTAGCACTACTAAATTACATTATGGCTACAAAAACCACAAGATTATTTATAAAATATCATATTGTTTCATTTTTGTAAAAATCTTATCTTTATTTTTCGTAATTAATTTTATCCTGGATTTGATTTCTTGTTCGCCAATTTTCACCGCTCGCGCAAGCGCTGGATCGTCTCGCATCGGTAAAAAGAATTTCAAATAATTATCCAGCTCTTCTTCCGTTCGAGCAAATCTTGCTATCAGCATTGGATAATCGCTAAGCGTCTTATCTCCACCAGTCTTTTTAATAAAATCCCAATTTTTAGTCAGCCATTCAAAAGCTTCTTTTTTAACCTTAGGATTACGATACAAATAAACAAACAAGTATAGTTGATCTTGCGGCTTCACTATATCAATATTACCAAGCAATGCTAATATTTTTTTAATTTGCTTCTCATCTCGCACTAAACATGCCGATACTAAATAATCAAATTTTACATCTGGATCTACTACCGTCTTATATTTTTCCAAATATTCATCCAAAATCTCTGGCTCTAAATAAATTTTTGCACTCAAAATATCACTTCTGATTTCTTTGTCTATTCTTTCGTAATTTTCGTCATATTCTTTCGCGAGCTTACCTAAGCGCTCTTTGTCTTCCGCAAAATAATCTAACGCCAACAAATTTGCTCTTAATCTTATCGTGTTTTCATCGTCTTTTTCAGCAGTAGTAAGCCCGATTTCGGTCAATTTTTTATCCACCAGATCCAATACGTATTTTTTCAAAAGTTTTTCTTCTGCCGATTCGTCATCAAAATAAACTTTTAAATTTGCAATAAGTGAAGAGATTTTATTCCAGACCGCTGGCGCGGATTCATCCTTAAATTTTTGAGCTAACGGTATTAAAGATTCTGCACTTTTTAATCCTGATTTTGTAATTAAATCACGGTCCATCAAAAGCCGCAGTTTTTCTTCTAATCCAAGTTTATCAAAATTCTGAAGTCTCGTCTCAAACTCTTCGTCCGACAAATTCAACACATAATGCCCCGACATATCTTCGGTAATTTCTGGAAGTGGCCAATCTGATTTTTTCATCTGCCCATCCAACAAAAATCTCTTCTGACTATTCTTTTTAAAATAATCTCCCAAATTTGTAATCACTGGATATCCTGGCTTATCAATAAAAGCATGCATTAATTTTTTAGGATCAAACTTCGCATATGGTTTCAAGGCATCCCATAAGTCATCACCAATAGTATTTTGATATTTAAATTTATCAAAATAGTCTCTCAAACCTTTACAAAAATTTTCCCATCCCATCAAGCGAATCAACATTAACATTAATCTTGCGCCTTTTGCATAAACAATCGCTGGATCAAACAAAGTTGCAATCTCTGCTGGGTTATGAACCTCTTGATGTACCGATTGCACGTCAATATAAGCATCACGAAGTAATGCCGCCGAACAGTCTCCAGTAAAAAACCCCTCAAAAATTTTATATTCTGGATGGATATAATCAACTGCATAATATTCCATTATCGAAGCGAAAGATTCATTTAACCACAAATCATCCCACCATGCCATTGTGACAAGATCACCAAACCATTGATGCGACAATTCATGTGCAACTGTTAGCGCAACCGACTTTTTTGCACCAAGTGTAGCGTTTTTAGATATTAGTAACATCGACTCACGATATGTCACCAGCCCCCAATTTTCCATCGCTCCCGCTTCAAAATCTGGCAAAGCTACTTGATCTAACTTTTTAAGTGGGTATGGTTCACCAAAAGTATCGTCATAAAACTCCAAACTTTTTGCCGCAATTTCATTTGCAAAATCTACCGAATCAATATCCTGCGCTAAAGTTGTATAAGTTGTAATTTCTACACCATGCGCATTTTTTATCGTTTTCCCATGGAATCGTCCAATTACCCATGCTAGTAAATAGGTTGACATTTTCGGCGTCGGTTCGCCCGCTGGCACATTCATTAAAATCAAGTCATCTTTATCTGGCGTTGTAATCGAAAGTTCAAACACCGCTTTCGCAGCTGGCTCATCAATACATGGAAAAGCCTCTCTTGCATAATGACTTTCAAATTGCGTTGCAACAATCGTCTCAGTCTTACCCTCATACTCGTACGTAGAAAGATAAGCTCCTTCCATATTTTCATTAAGGCTACCATTATAATATATAGTAATCTCCGTCTCACCAAGAGGTATTTCTAAAATCTCTAATTTTTCGGTATCGGCTTTAAACTTTATTTTTTTATTATTTATTAGGACGTCCGTAATTTTAAGATTTACTGCATGAAATTTTACTGTTTCAGCCAAAGCCTTACCTTTAATCACTACTTTGCCACCAATTGTTTTAGCATTTTTATCAATTATTAAATCCAGAATATATTTTTCTGGCACAAAATAATCCAAAAATCTTTCCATGACAAGTCCCTTTTTTATATTAATGTAATTTTGCAGTTGCAGGCAATTTCGCTGGTTTTAAAATCGATTCAAGTTCAGCTTCTTCAAGCGTCTCGTGTGTTAGTAGCTCTTCTGCCAATTTATCAAGTATTGCTTTGTTTGTTTTCAAAACATTTTCTGCACGCTTCGCGGCTTCATCCGACAACTTCTTTATTTCTGCATCTATTAATTCTGCGGTTTTTTCCGAATATGGTTTATCGGTCGTAATAGTATAATATCCCGTGGCTTCACTCGGAAATACCAAATTTCGCGTTTCTTCACCCATACCCTCTTCGAGAATCATTGATTTTGCAAGTTGGGCTACATTTTTAAGATCCGATGATGCCCCAGTAGTTACGGCATCATTTCCAAAAATTAATTTTTCTGCCATTCTACCACCCATAGCACGAGCCAAAATATCTTTAAGTTCATAAATGTTCTTATAGCTACGATCTTCGGGTGGCAAGAACCAAGTCACACCTCCAGTATTGCCCCGTGGAATAATTGTTACTTTATGCACTGGGTCAGAGTCAGGAAGCACATGCCCCACGATTGCGTGTCCAGCCTCATGATAAGCTGTAATTTTACGTTCTTTTTCATTCATTACCTTTGACTTTCTTTCAGGGCCAATCGCCACCCGTTCAAAAGCCTCCACTACATCTTTATTAGAAATCGCTTTATGCCCTTCACGCGCCGCGCCAATTGCCGCTTCATTTGCAATATTCGCAAGATCAGCACCCGAAGACCCCGCCGTCTTTTTTGCAAGAGACTCAAGGTCAACATCTTCTTCTACGGGTTTACCTTTAAAATGTACTTTTAAAATTTCCAAACGATCTTTTCTTTCTGGTAAAGTCACGTTTACATGACGATCAAAACGTCCAGGGCGAAGTAAAGCCTTATCTAACATATCTACTCGGTTTGTCGCTGCCATCACAATCACACCAGAGTCATTGTCAAACCCATCCATTTCCACTAAAATTTGATTTAAAGTTTGCTCATCTTCACGTCCAGCTCCGCCTTTAGCGTCACGTTTATGCGCTACAGCATCAATCTCATCAATAAAAATAATTGATGGTGCATTTTTCTTAGCTCTCGAAAACAAATCTCGTACCCGACTTGCACCTACACCCACAAACATTTCCGCGAACTCTGAACCCGAAATTGAAAAGAATGGCACATCTGCCTCGCCAGCCACCGCTCGCGCCATTAAAGTTTTACCCGTACCTGGATCTCCTGCAAGAAGCACGCCACGTGGAATTTTAGCGCCCAATTTTTCATACTTTTTAGGATTTTTCAAAAAATCCACTATTTCTGTCAAATCTTGCTTCGCTGCCTCATTCCCAGCCACATTCTTAAAAGTTACTTTTTTCTTATCTGGACCATAAAGTCGCGCCCTTGATTTACCAAACGACATCGATTGATTGTTTGCTGCTGTCGCTTGCCGCATCATCCAAGAAAAGAAAATTACCAAAGCTACAATCGGAAGAATCGTAAGAGCAATATTAAAAACCATTCCCCATACATCAAAATCATCTTTATACTCAATTATTGGATATGCTTGTTGGCATTTTGTTAAGTTTTCTCCCTCCAACCCATCACAATAATTTATTAACCCTTGATCATAAAGCGTTCCCGAGGGATCTTTGCGTGAAGTTTCAGTTGGCTCTTCTTTGCCTTTTAAAGTAATATCCAATGTATTTCCAGTTACAGTAATTTTCGCAATGTTGCCACTCGGGTCATTTGCTCTTTGAATTACCTCTGAAATTGGAACTTCTTCTTTTTTGTTAGCTCCATAATTCATATTTGATATCAAAAATGCACCAAAACAAAGCAGTACAAAGACAAATAAAACACTTCGTATTGTATTTGATTTATTATTCGCACCAGGCCGTATTGTTGGCTTTTTGGATAAATTCTCCGCCACTTGTAATCTCCTTTATCTATTTATAATATCACAAAAAAAGATAACATAAAAGCTTCTCCGTTCTCTTTTTTTGTGATATAATTACATTATCTGGGTGTAGCACAGTTGGTAGCGCGCGACTTTTGGGAAGTCGAGGTCGCAGGTTCAAGTCCTGTCACCCAGACCATTTTTTTGTCTTAATTTTATTTTTCAAAAAATGCTATAATGTATCTACACCTCTCGGGGCTTGGCGCAGCTCGGTAGCGCGCACGCATGGGGTGCGTGAGGTCAGGAGTTCAAATCTCCTAGCCCCGACCAAAATCAGGGTATAGCGCAGTTGGTAGCGCGCGACATTCGGGATGTCGAGGCCGCGGGTTCAAGTCCCGCTACCCTGACCATACAATTAAGAAATTAATATTCAAAAATTGGCAAATCTTCTGGAAACGGATCGAAATCTTCTTCTGTAAAATCATTAAAGTCAGTAAACCCATCGCCATTTTCATCTCTAAACCCCGCTGAACCATATGGATTATACCCTAGTTCCATCAAAAATCTTGATGGAGTATTATAATTTCTATTACCGAAACTATATCGTGAATTTGCATAAGTCAGAAACAGCTTCTGCATTGCTCGCGTCATCCCGACATAGGCCAGCCTTCGTTCTTCTTCTAGCCCAGCTTCATCTTCGCAAGCCCTCGAACTCGGAAATAAACCTTCTTCCATTCCAACCATAAATACTACTGGAAATTCCAACCCCTTAGCCGAATGCATTGTCATTAGTGTTACTGAATTTTTACCTGAAGTTTCATCTGCTGATGACATCAAAGACGCATCCGCCAAAAAATCTTCAAGCTCCGTATAAGCCGAAGCATTTGTCTCCAAAACCTCCAAATTACGCATCCTATCTTCCGCCACTGGCGTACCATCATCAGTTAATGTCTTAAAATCAAAATACTCGATCATTTTTTTCACGATTTCACCTGGATTTTCATTCTCACCAATTTTACGCACAAAATTCACTAATCTCAAAAAACTATTTTTAGCCCTAGCAGACTTTAAAACATCAGGCAAATCTGGGTTTAAAAGCGGTTTTTCGTCGTTCAGACTATCCAAAGCTTCAATAATTTTGTTCAAAGACGCTTCTCCTATACCTGACAAAACATTTTGCAATGCTCTTCCTAAACTCACTTTATCTCGCTGGTTCAAAATTAGCCTCAAAATCGCCAGTGCGTCTTTAATTTCTTTACGATCGTAAAATCTCACCCCACCCACAATTTTGTATGGTATTTGCATACTTATAAATGCCTTTTCAAACGCATACGATTGTGCATTCGTACGATAAAGTACTGCAAAATCAGCAAAATCTGGATATTTTTTCTGCATATTCAAAATCTTTAGCGCCACAAAGTTCGCTTCAGCATTTTCGTCTGGCAAAGATTCAATATCCACTGGTTCACCCCTTCCTGCCTCAGTAAACAAAACTTTATCTGTCCGTGTTTTATTTTCACGAATAATCTTTTGCGAAGCCTCCAAAATATTTCCTGTCGAACGATAATTTTGTTCCAATTTTATTATTTTTGCTCCTGGAAAATCTCTTTCAAAATGCAAAATATTCGTAAAATCTGCCCCCCGCCATGAATAAATCGATTGCCAATCATCACCCACTACGCAAATATTCTTCTTTGCATTAACCAGAAGTTGTACAATTTGATATTGAACCATATTTGTATCCTGGTACTCATCAATCAAAATATGTTGAAATTTTTCCTGCCACTTCTTTCTAATCTCCAAATGCTTTTGGAAAAGCTCCAATTCTAGCAAAAGCAAGTCATCAAAATCCAAAGCTCCCGCTTTATTTTTTTCGACCTCATAACGTTCAAAAATTTTTGCAATCTTTTGTTGATTCGGATAAAAAGCCCCTGCTTTATACTCTCCTGGTCCATTTCCTTTATTTTTTTCAGCCGATATGATTGACTGAATTGATTTTGGTTTTAATTGTTTATCGGTAGAATATTTTAAATCTTTTAAAATACGCCGAATTAAAGAGACTTGATCATCCGTATCATAAATCACAAAGTTTCGATCTAATCCCACTGCTTCCGCTTCAACACGTAAAATTTTTACCGCTATCCCATGAAATGTCCCCATATACGGCATAAAACTTCTCGGAGCTTCTGAGCGGTTATTTGGATACAAAATTTTATATAATCTCTCTCGCATCTCTTTTGCTGCTTTATTAGTAAATGTAACCGCTAAGATATTCATAGGTTGCACACCGTGCATAATTAAATTTGCTATACGATGTGTCAAAGTTTTAGTTTTACCAGAACCCGCCCCCGCCAATATTAATAGCGGTCCCGAAAGCGTCTCTACTGCTTGTTTTTGTGCATCATTCAAACCCTCAAAAATAGAATTCATTTTATACCCCAGTAAGCGGCGCAATATCCGCACCAAGGTGTCTAAGTCTTAAAGCAAAATCCTGGTATCCTCGATTGATCGGATATATATTACGCAATATTGATTTTCCTGGAGCTGCAAGCATTGCAATTAATATTACCACTGCTGGTCTTAATGCCTGAGGGGCTACAAGTTCGGCTGATCGCCAATTTGTTGGTCCTTCAATATATACCCTGTGTGCATCAAGTAGTTCAACTTTAGCATTTAAATTAGACAATTCTGTAATATATACTGCTCGATTCTCAAATACCCAATCATGAATTAAGGTTCGCCCTTTTGCTACTGCCGCAATTACTGAAAAAAATGGCAGATTATCGATATTGAGCCCTGGAAACGGCATTGGATGAATTTTGTCTACTGGCGCTACCAATTTAGATTTTTTTATTGTTAAATCTACTAACCTAGTTCTGCCATTTATTGAAAAATATTCCTCTGACTTTTCAAATTCAGCATGCATATTCCTTAGAACTTCCAGTTCAATTTCTAAAAACTCAATTGGGACTCGACGCAACATTATTTCTGAATTAGTCACTAATGCCGCCGCCACAAAACTCATTGCTTCAATTGGGTCTTCGGATACATAATAATCAACATCCAAATTAAATTGTGATTTGCCATGGACTACTAATCTCGTAGTTCCAATTCCTGAAATTTTTACACCCAATCTCTCCAAAAAGAAACACATATCTTGCACCATATAATTTGGTGACGCTCCGACTATTGTAGTTTTTCCCGCATTCAAAGCTGCTGCCATTAATACATTCTCGGTTACAGTATCGCCACGTTCAGCAAGTACGATATATCGATCTATTTTTGTATTTAAAATTTTTTGGTCCACTCTTACGTCATAAAATCCACTACATTTAGTTGCGTCAACTTTAAGCCCAAAACTTTCCAAAGCTTTCATATGTGGTTCCACCGTACGTGTACCAAGAGAACATCCCCCAGCATATGGAATTTTAAAATGTTGATAGCGATGTAAAAGCGGTCCAAGGAACATAATTATTGAACGTGTACGTCTTGCCGCTTCGAT
Source organism: uncultured Candidatus Saccharibacteria bacterium (assembly GCA_946638615.1). Taxonomy (GTDB): domain Bacteria; phylum Patescibacteriota; class Saccharimonadia; order Saccharimonadales; family Saccharimonadaceae; genus Nanosyncoccus. The sequence continues at coordinate 71,401 of CAMPBO010000002.1, forward strand.
GTCCATTTCTTCTAATTTTAATTCGTGGGGTGATATAATTTCCAGATCTCTACGACGGTTAGTCCAGCGACATTTTACCCCTATCGATTCCAAAACTTCAATTATTCGAAAAACCTCTTCGATTCGCGCTACACGATGCAAAACAGTTTTACCTGTATTTAAAAGCGCCGCACAAAGCAGACCTACGGCCGCATTTTTTGATGTATTTACCGTGATTTCACCAGCAAGTTCTTTTCCGCCATGAATTATAAAGCTTTGCGACGCCGAATCATTTATAGAGAGAATTTGGCTTCCCAAAGCTTCCGAAAGCTTTTTTATCATATCAAGAGATACATTTTGTCCACCTTTTTCAATTCGGTGAATCGCTGATTGGCTAGACCCTACAGCCCTTGCTAAATCATCTTGCGTCCACCCCTTTTCAAGTCGCATATGTTCAACAGTCTCACCAATTACTTGTTGATAATTCCTCACTTCTTTCATGTTACAATTATATCACAACGTGAATATTTTGTAAATAGCAGCGTCGCCACTTTTTATATTGTTATTAACTAGTTCAATTAAGATATGCTATAATACTCACCATGAAGACAATAAAAGATGTTGACGTTAAAAACAAAATCATTTTAGTTCGCGTAGATTATAATGTTCCACTAAAAAACGGCAAAGTTGAAAATAATTTACGTATCCGTGCCAGTCTTCCTACTATAAATTATTTAATTGACCATGGCGCGAAACAAATTATTCTCATCTCGCATCTTGGTCGGCCCAATGGCAAAATAGTCCCAGAATTATCGCTTTCACCAGTAGCGAAATCTCTGCAAAAACTTCTCCCCGATCATAAAGTTGACTTTTGTTCTTTATCAAATTCTAATTATTCTATCGACACAAAAAACAAAATCGTTCTCCTTGAAAATTTACGCTTCAATCCTGGCGAAGAGCAAAATTCCATAGACTTTGCTCAAAAAATTATTTCCGCAACTAATGCTGAAATTTTTGTTCAAGACGGTTTCGCCGTCATTCATCGCGCCCATGCTTCTACCGAAGCTATCGCCCATCAACTTCCAGCTTATGCTGGGTTTCTTCTCGAAAAAGAAATCAATAATCTCGAAAAGGTCCTTAGTCATCCAAAAGCCCCCGTACTTCTTATCGTTGGCGGTTCCAAGGTTGAAGATAAACAACCTTTAATCGATAAATTCACTAATGTCGCCGATCAAATCATAGTTGGTGGTAAAATAGCCGCTGATGGTTACAAGTCCAACAACAGCAAAATCTACATTGCTGAAGATTTTGATGAAGACACTATAGGTTCTAAACTCGATATTGGTCCCGTTTCTACTGGAAAATTTGCCAGTTTTATTACTGATGCTAAAACCATTATCTGGAACGGGCTTTTAGGCTACGTCGAAGACCCTACCTACGCAACATCTTCAACTATTGTCGCCGAGTTAATCGGTGAAAAGAAAGATGCTCTCACTATTATTTGTGGTGGCGACACTACTGGCTTTGTCGAAAATCTTATGGAAGATCACCCTAGCTTAAATTACTCTCTTATATCAACTGGTGGCGGTGCAGCACTTGAATTTCTTCTAGGAAAAGACCTACCTGGTCTAAAAGCTATACTTTCCTGATTTTAATTGTATCCGTTCCAGATTTATTCTTGTCACCAGACACGATTACAGTTAGCAAGTCTTTTTTACCGTTTTTTGTCTGCAAATAACCCGAAGCCTTCAACTCAATTGCTAATTTCAAACCAAAGTTTTCATCATATGGCCTACAAAAAGCCGAACTCGCATAGTTCAAAGCCAATTGATTTGCCACCCTCTGATTTGGCGTTACTGATATAATTGGCAAATTCGGCCTCTGCGCCGCCATCGTAGTCGCAGTCATACCTGATGCAGTTTGGCAAATAATTACGTCAGCTTCAATTCGTTCTGCTAATCTTGCTGCCGCATCAGAAATCGCATCATACACTTCAGACTTTTCTCCTATAGGTGATTTTGCGATTGAAGCAATTCGAGAATGATTTTGTGTATATAAAATTACTTTTTTCATTTCCTCAATTGTTTCTACTGGATAATTGCCGTTAGCTGTTTCATCAGATAACATTACTACGTCAGCTCCTTGAATCACTGCTGTTGCCACATCCGATACTTCAGCTCGCGTTGGCTCAGGATTTTCCACCATTGAACTTAACATTTGAGTTGCCACAATACAAAGTTTTGAATGTTCTCGACACATCGAAATTAGTTTTCGTTGAATAATAGGGACTCCCTCCGCACCTGCTTCCACCGCCATATCACCGCGCGCCACCATAATACCATCAGCCGCCATCACAATCGCCTCAAGATTT
>CAMPBO010000003.1 GCA_946638615.1 uncultured Candidatus Saccharibacteria bacterium
ATATAGTAATTATGTTTAAAACACAAGAAGATTATGCTTATGGTGGGGGGTGTCAAGAAAAATGTTAACATTCAAGTTCCAAATAGAATCAAAATCATTAGTGGCATCGTTACAACCGAAAGTAGAGTAGATACAGTGACAAGTTCGGAAGATTCAATATTATTGCCGCCGTACTTGGTGGCAAAAAGGCCAAGCGAAGTCGCTGTAGGCAAAGCCTGAATCAGAGTACAGACAGTGATGACTTCGGTTGGAAATTTGAGAACGGTAAGAACCCCAAAAGTAATAAGTGGTCCCAAAATAAGCTGAGACAGAGCCACAATTATTAAACGCCATTTCTTGGCGAGAGACTTTAAGTCGGCACGAGATAGCATGAAGCCAATACAAATAATAGAAAGCGGCGTAGTCGCACCACCCACGAAGCCGACAGAATCCATAATGAAGTTTGGTAATCTTAGTCCAGACAAAAACAGCACCATACCCAGAAGTACTGCTAAAATATTTGGGTTCAAAATAACACTTCTGAATAATTTGAGTGATAGTTTGTGTTCAAATAACCAAATCCCATACGAAAAGAGTGCTATATTAAAAGCAATGATAAATCCGCAATAAGCAATAACTCCAGTCGGGCCAAAAGTATTTACCACGATGGGATAACCTAGAAAAGTGGCATTATTAAAAATAAAGGCAAACTGCGACTCAAAGCGAAGCCCACCCTTAAACCAGAGTTTATTAAATAAAATTCGCGACAGAATAATTAGAATTACCATGATGAAAATTCCAGCAACTAGTCCATAGAAAAAGAGGTTCAGAGAGGTTTCATCGTATTCGGCTGGAAAAGCCAAGAAAAGCGAAGCTGGCATAAAGACGGTCAAGAGCAAGTTTGTTAACTCTTTATTTGTGTTAGTGCTGATAAGTTTCCATTTGCCAAGAAAAAATCCTAGCACTAAAATAAGTGCGAGTGAACCAAGCCGAGCATAGAATTCAGATAGTTCAATGTGCATAAGTTAATTTTAACACATTTTGATGGATACGAGGGTCAGTGGATTTGCTGAGGCAAATCAGGATAAAAAATATGCCCGTAAGGCAATATTTCTTATCCTGGTGGGTGATGAGGGGTGGATTTGCCTGAGGCAAATCCACACTTCTGGGCGTCAGCTCGGAAAAAGAAAAGCAAGCTTTTCTTTTTCGCTCGCTTCCTACAGAAGGCGAACCCTGCGGGTTCTCGCCCCTCTTATCGAGCTAGTCATTAGAGATTGAAAGGCGCCAGATTGGTGTTTTCTTCGCGCGAAGCGCTATTATCGATAGAGCGAGCACGAAAAAACGCCGAGATGGCGCCTTTCAATCCTAATGGTGGGTGATGAGGGGCTCGAACCCCCGACCTTCTCGGTGTAAACGAGACGCTCTAGCCAACTGAGCTAATCACCCGTGACGTACATTATACCACAGAGGTTATTTTTTGACAAATTTACGAGTAACGTCAAATTTTTCCATGTAAAGCCCCAACATAAGGCGAGTCTGTGAATAAAACGCAGCTAGTGACTGGTAAAGAATAGACGTAATTGGCATTAAAATCCATTGCAAAACCATCAATAAACTTCTGCCCTTACTATATTTAGCAGGACGTTTTGGAAGCATTCTTAATGAAACCAAAATCGAAACAATTAGACCAATGGATGCGAACGTTTCAACAATGCTCACAATATTTGGCACATTATATGCAACCATGGCGCGAGATGATAAATTCATAATCATCGGGACCCAACCACCAAAAGCAACGATCGGAGCTAAAATCGCAAGAGTAATATGTCCATCAAGAAGGCGCCAAAATTTTGGAAAAAGTTTCCAAAAAGGAACAGGACGACGATTGCGACTAACAAAAAGTTTCGATCCTACATAAGCAACATCGCTAGCCCCATAATACCAACGCCGAACTTGAACAAATTGAGCTTTGACAGTCTTCCAAATAGTTTCGTCAATAACTGCGTCTTGATAGATAGGAATACGGATTGGCAAAACTGAATAATCACCGTTGAAAAAGAAGAGACTGCGCCAATATTGATGGCCATCTTCAACGATAGTACGTTTGGACCAAAAATTCATTGCATTAAGAGCTTGAAGTGGTTGTGAGTGCGAAGCAAAATTGCGTAAAGCATGTGGTCGCATAGTAGATATGACATTGAAAAAAGAATTTGAAACCGCAATAACACGCGTAGGGGCTGGTGCATCCCAAATATTATTCATAAAAAGCGATACTGGCTGATAGCTTAAATGTTGACGATTGGGGTGCGTAACAAATTCATAAGCGACAGAATCAAGATATTTAGGGGCCATTCTATTATCGCTATCTAGTGATGTTACAATAATGTTCTCAATAGGCAAATTTTTGTCTTTGACGTATCCAGCTAAACGTTCCCCAGCATAAGTCAGATTCGGGCCTTTACCAATAACTTCACCTGGCAAGTTAGCAGGATGCTTGACGATAAGAAAATCTTTGAACGTTTTTTGATATTTTTGAGCAAGTTTTTTGGCAGTATTTTCCATGGCTGCACCGCCTCGTTCTTCATAAGCAAGAACGAAAATAATTCGGCTATTTGAAAAAGTTGTATGTTTGACTGCCTCGATAGAAGGACCAATAACTTCTTCCCCTTCGTTATAAGCCGCCATAATAACGGCATGAATGATTTCGGCAGGATTAGGATAATCTTTACCCATTGCTGCCATGAGTTTAAGATTTTCGAGATGTTTACCGAAATGATAACTATGATTATTGTCGTCACGTAGACGCTCATAAGCCTCATGGGGATTTGCTAAATCTTCCATACGCTTATGCCAATCAACACGTTCGGCACGCTTCAAAACCTCATAACCCTGAACAGTTCGATATGCTACACTTATAGCTTTGACTAAAGTTGAGGCAATAATGATGAACAAATAAATGCTACCTAATACTGGATCAAGCCACGATAATATGAACAATAATATTATGGCACTATAAGAAATTAAACCAGGCAAAATTTCAAGAAAACGATAGAGACGAGTACGTTTCCCTTGTGGTATTTCAAGATTTTTACGCATTAAATTTCTCCAAGTAATCTAATCAAAACTAAAAATGAACCGAGAATGAGTGCTGTTGTAATAAGCAGAAAAAATTTAGTCATCCCGCCGCCGCGTTTATGAAAAATACGAGTAGCAAGAAGATTGTGCATGGCTCCAAAAATAATGGCCAGTATTGGAAAAGCTAATAAATCCATCCAGGTTCCATCACGATAACCACCTATATCTCCATAACCAATTTTGACAACCGAAGCATTAGGATTAAGATTAGTGATCGAAAAGATAAAAAGAGCTAGGGCAAGCAAAAAATTAATAATCATTAAGAATAAAGCTCCCCGTTCGGTATGATAAATGCTTACTAAATCCGTTTTAAAAGTTTTCATTTTGTAATGCCAGTAATTTTCTCTATGATAGTATTGACATGTTGTATGAACATAATGTCTCCGATAATTCCAATAACACCAACAAGAACCATAACCCAACCAATAAGAGCAATTACAGCTCCACTATAGAAAGTAATAAAGACGCCAAGCACCAACATTGCTAAAGCCAAAATTAAAACATATTTCCAAGTCTGAATGTTTGTAGCGTGAAGCTTAATTGCAGTATTCATACGAACTAGTGATTCATAGATCATCCAAATACCAATTATGATACGAAAGACCTGAGCGATTTCTTCCCCCATTACAAGAACAGTAATGCCCAGCAAGACAGAGATTACTCCAAAAAGAAGCCCGTTATTAAAAAAATCGTTTTGCCCTTTAATAATAAAATAATTGATAATTTGATAAGCCCCTTTAATAACAAAGAAGGCTCCGACGATATAAGCAATAACTTTAATCACTGCATCTGGCCAGGCGATTAAAAAAATACCAATAATTACTGTAGCGAGTGATTCAATTATCGCCATCCAGGCTGATTGTTTGAGGTTACTATTAAACTTTTCAACAGGACGTTTGATTATCTCCACCTTGGGCATATATTACTCCTTTTGTTGTAATAATTATAGCATAAATGTGGTATAATTTAGCAAGTGCCAATGTAGTTTTAGTTATAAATGTTAGAATAATTCATTCTACAGACGCACTCTATACTTATAGTAGTTTATGCCGATGTAGCTCAGTTGGTAGAGCAGCTCATTCGTAACGAGCAGGTCACAGGTTCGATCCCTGCCATCGGCTCCAAACTCTCGCCAAGCTCCGCCTTATTTAATGGCGGGATTTTCGTTTTTTCTTGGGCTCAATAGAACTAGATTTATAACCAATCCTTAGAGTGCGCAGAAGTTTAGAACGAGCTTGTGAAGTAAAGATTTTTTCGAGCCAAGAGCTTTTGGGAGTTTGGTTTTTAGAAGTAAGAATTTCGACAATGTCACCTTGTTCTAATTTTTTGTTCAGATTACTCATCTTACCATTGATTTTGACACCTACTACATGATCGCCAATTTCAGAATGAAGACGGTAAGCAAAATCAAGAGGCAAAGCACCTTTAGGTAAATCAATAATATCGCCTTTTGGAGTATAGACAAAAATTTTGTCAGCAAAGAGATTGAGTTTGAGTTTTTTTAGATCAACTCTCTTGCCTTCGCGAAGTCTAGCCGCGGTAGTTTGAAGTTCAGTAATCCAAAGAAGATTGGTTGGTAAATGCTCAATCTTCCCTTTTTTATAATTTTCGGTGAGTTTTTGCTCGTTATAATAAAAACTTGCAGCAAGACCACGCTCAGCGTATTCATGCATTTCGTGAGTACGCATTTGAAATTCTACTATGCGTTTATCCTTGGTAATGACGGTTGTATGAAGAGACTGGTAACCATTTTGTTTAGGCTTAGCAATGTAATCTTTAATGCGTCCGCCCATAGGAGTATAAAGTGAATGAATAACACCTAAAGTAAGATAACAATCGGTAATATCGTCAACAATAACACGAAGAGCTGTGAGGTCATATATTTCACCCATATTTTGATTGTGCTTGGCGAGTTTTTTGTGAAGTGAATAAACTGACTTCACGCGACCAGAAATTTCAAAATGGATTTTTTCTTTTTTTAGAGCCATGGAGACTTCTTCTTCGATTTTTTTGAGAGATTTTTCTGCGGATTTATTATATTTGTCAATTAGACTTTTGAGCTCTTCAAAGCGACGAGGGTCAACGTATTTGAAAGAAAGATCGGCAAGTTCAACTCTTAGGCGTCCCATATTTAAACGATCAGCAAGTGGAGCAAATACCTCAAGAGTTTCTTTAGCAATTTTCTTTTGCTTATCTGGCGGAAGAGCTGAAAGCGTGCGAAGATTATGTAAGCGATCGGCGAGTTTAATAATGAGGACTCGGATGTCATCGCCGAGTGCAATCATTAATCTTAAGAAATTATCCTTAGTGGCTGGCAAATAAGTATCGATATCTCGCATCCCATTACGAGCAGTACTGAGCTTAGTAACACCATCGACTAAAAAGGCGACAGACTCGCCAAATTCTTTTTTGATATCTTCTAAGGTGAGCTTGGTATCTTCAACGGTGTCATGAAGAATGCCAGCAATAATCGTATCTTCGTCCATGCCCCATTCTTCGAGGATTTTTTTCACAGCAAGGGGGTGAACAATGTAGGGCTCACCAGTTTTCCTGAGCTGACCCTCGTGGGCCTTTTTGGCCGCTTCGATAGCTTTCTGAACACGTTCAGAATTCTGTTCTTTCATGTATGTATTATAGCAGATTACGAATAAGATCTTTTAGCTCGGAGTCAGATTTACATTTAAAAGTAAGTGAACGGCCAGTAATTCTGACAGAAATATTATATTTGGCAGAAATGGCATCTTCATCTTTGTGGTAATTGTTTTCCTTAATTAAAGTAGCGCTGGATTTCTTTTTATGATCAGAAAAATAGCGTTCAACCTTGCGAGCAGTCCAACCCTCCTGGATAATTTTGGGAAGAACTTTTTTGATAGTTTCTTCGTCGCGAGAAACGAGTGGTCGCATAATGCCTTCGGGGAGTTTTTCTTTCACCATAGTCTTCTTAACATCGTCGGGAAGATTTAAAAGACGAAGGGTGTTTTGGACGGAAGATTCGGACTTACCAACTTTAGCGGCGATGTCTTCAGCGGTGAGATTGAATTGAGTCTTGAGTTTAGCATAAGCCGTGGCAAGTTCGATGGCGTTCAAATCTTCGCGCTGGGCGTTTTCGATAATAGAAAGCTCGAGGCGATTTTGGGAATCTAACGTTCGAATGATAGCTGGGATTTTATCGAGTCCAGCAATTTTGGATGCACGCCAACGGCGTTCACCAGCGACGATTTTATATTTTCCCTCTTCTCTAGTTACAACGATAGGTTGTAAGACTCCGTGTTCTTTAATGGAGGCGGCGAGCGCCTCAAGAGCACCTGCGTCAAACTCACGACGGGGTTGATTCTCGTCACGGACAATTTCGCTAAGTTTTAATTCTTTAAGCTTGCTTTCTTTTTTGTCTTCAGCAGCGGTTAAATCAAACTCGTCGTCGATTAAGTCTGTTGGGATTAAACTATCAAAACCTCTTCCTAAACCCTTCATTTGGTTCTCTCCTCTACTTCTTTAGTAAAATCTTTGTAAGCTTTGGCACCTTTGCTAAACTTATCATAAGCACCAACTGGTACGCCATGTGATGGCGCTTCGGCAACACGGACATTGCGAGGAATAGTGGTATTAAAAGTAAGTTGCTTGAAATATTTTTTGATTTCATCATAGACTTGAGCGGACAATGAAGTGCGTTTATCATACATGGTCGCAAGAACACCGAGAAGTTTAAGATTGGGATTGGCTTGTTTCATGACTAGCTTCATGGATTCGAGAAGCTGAGCGACACCTTCCAAAGCGTAAAATTCAGTTTGAACTGGAAGAAGCAAGAAATTACTCGCAATCATGCCATTTACTGTCAGCAAACTGAGTGATGGTGGTGAGTCGATAATAATGTAGTCGTAATTTGTCTCAACACTGCGAATAGCATCACGAAGACGTATAAATTTACGTTGCATACTAGTGATTTCAACTTCGGCATTAGCAAGTTCAGGAGTGGTGGGGGCAAGATCGAAATTTTTATATTTAGTGGGACGGATAGATTCGGAAAGACTAGCTTGGCCCAAAATAACTTCAGTCATAGTGGTACCGAGTTTCTTAATATCGTTCTTTTCAATACCGAGACCAGAAGTGGCGTTGCCTTGAGGATCAAAATCGATAAGTAGGGTTTTAAACTTATCTTTTGCGAGATAATAAGCAAGATTGACAGCGGTAGTAGTCTTCCCTACGCCGCCCTTTTGATTGGTCACACAAATCACCTTTGCCATAATACTTAAGATTATATCATAAAAAGTGCGATTAGAAAATTATAAGTATTTCTTCGCTGGTCCTCAGTCCGCAGTCGTCAAAAAAAACAACAGTCAGTCGAATCCGCACTGAAATTACAGTTTCAGATTTGGATTCGTGACTGTTGTGTTTTTAACTACTGGGATCTGCGGAATCGCTCAGAAATACCTATAATTTCTTAGGCGATTTTTACGATTTCGATCTCAGAGTACTTCTGGCGATGGCCAGTCTCTTTGTGAACGCGTTTTTTTGCTTTGTAGCGGATAACGCGGAGTTTATCGCCTTTAACTTCGGGCGTTACTACTTTCGCTGAAACTTTTACGCCCTTTACTGTAGGAGTACCAACGGTGGTTTTGTCGCCGTCGATCACGAGTAAAGCGTCAAGTTCGAGCTCTTTGGTGCCTTCCGGGAGGAGGTCCACCCGTAGGGTCTCTTTTTCAGTAGCGACGTATTGCTTGCCGCCAACTAAAATGACTGCTTTTTTCATATAATTCCTTATATTAACTTGGATTATTTTATCATATTATTTGGATTTTGGGAAGAGTCTTTGCCTGAAACTGAGTTCTCGACAGTCTTTAAAGTCTTTTTGGTGCGATAAAGATAGTAACCGCCACCGCCAATACCTGCAATAATGATTGCTGCCATGAAGATTTCAAGCGGTCCAGTGTTAGGAAGCTCTTGGCATTCGGGAAGCTCAGGGTTGGTTTTACAATTTCTTTCTGGTACGCCATCGCAATTTATTGTAACCGTAGAGGTGTCAGTCTTATTTTCAGTTGAGTTATATTTTACAGTGATGGTGTTTTTGAGAGTCCTGCCGCAATAGTCGGTACTGTCGGCTACTTTAGCTTGGTAAACTATTTGAACGAGCGCCCCTGGAGCAACGTCGCCGAAATTGTAGCCACTAAGATCGAGGATATCATCAATGACTTTGCCGTCAACATTATTGACGTCAAAAATCTTAATACTGCCCGAACGAAGAGTTAAGCCATCATCATGGGAGTCCTGCATAATAACATTTGTAAGAGTGGTATTGCCAGTATTTTTAAAAGACACTTTGTAGGTCACATAATTACCAGGTTTGACGGTAACATTATCATACCATTTTTCGCCATCAATTGAGACCTGTTTATCAAGTGTGATATCAACTTTTTCGGCAATCAATGTATAAGTAATGTACCCAGAATATTCAGCACAGCCAGGAAGATTGCCAATTAACTTGTTGTAGCCAATCGGAGTCCCTTCTTCCGTAAAAAGCGTTGTTGGCAAAACTGAACCGTTAGAAGCTCCGCCATTATGGATAACAGCCGAGCCAGTTTTGTAGCGGAGAGAAACTCCTTCAGTTTTAGTTGTAACATAAGCTTCGTCCCAAACAGTTCCAGTTTGAGCATTATTTGGGCTTGATGGAGTAACGTAGCTCCAAGAAATAATGCCGCTGATCATTCCCCTTTCGCCGACGTTTAGAATGGTTGGATAAGCAGAAGAAACTCTTGTATTGGTTGCCATACCATAGCCTGAAGCATTGGTGTTTGAAGCGGCATTATTGTGATAATAAATATAGACCTCATATTCTTTACCAGGTACGATTTCAATTTCGTCGCGATAAGCATCGGTTGAGCCAACTTCGCCAATACGAACAAAGTTACGCTCGTCGCCGACAGCAGCATTGTTTGTAATGGAATTAAATGTTGCATAAGGGGCTGGCGATTCGTTTGTATAAGTTTGTCTCTCGGGGCCCCATGCCGATGCACCCCAGAACGGAAGAAGTGCAAACAAAGCTGCAAGAACCCCTCCGACAGAAGTTATTAAATGCTTTCTGTTCATTTTTTCTCCTTTTAGGCTTAATATTTTCATAATTTTACCTGTCTAAAAATTGCCTCCATTATATATATTTGCACGTTCACCGACACCAGCGTTGGCGTTGGCAGTGGCAGCGGCGGCATTAGCTGAAGCTTGAGCATCGGCGGCAGCTTGAGCGGCTGCGGCAGTAGCGGCGGCGGCAGTAGCTTGTTGTTCGGCAGCGGCAGCGGCAGCTTGTTGTTCGGCAGCGGCGGCGGCAGCTGCTGCTGCAGCTTCATCGGCGGCAGCTTGATTTTCGATAACAGCCTGACGATCTGCTTCGGTGGCTACAGCGTTAAAACCAGCCATAGCGGCAGCTTCAGCCTGACGTCTAGCTTCAGCTTCTTCAGCGACGCGACGTTCGGCTTCGGCCTGCTCAGCGCGAACCTTTTCAGCTTCGACGGCGCGTTCGGCATCTTTTTGCTTTTGCTCTTCAATAGATTTGAAGTTAGCTTGATCTTCATCCAAAGTTGACTTCGGTGTAATAATATCGTCTAAACTCTGGACATCGACATTGTCGCCAGCGTACTTATTTTGTTCTTCTGCGCTCTTTGGAGTTAAGGTTCCAAAATTTGGTATTGGCGCTGGTGGAATGTATGAAGGAGTAGGAGTTATAATAGGCTCTGGATCTGAGACCGGAATGGGATCTGATGTTGGAATGGGATCTGAAATGGGCTCAGCAATAGGTTCCTCTTCGTCTGGAATAAACGGAATATCTACTGGTGGAATTTCAAAGTTTGGTTGGAAGCCACAGTAGAGATTAAGATCTAATACTTTGACTCTTTTACCATCGACGGTACGATAAACGTCAACCTGAGCGGCGCCGTTGCGCTTGACTGTACTGTAGCCAAGATGCATTTCGTCTGGGGTCATAACATTATCGCCGTTTTCGTCAACAAAGTAAATGTAGTGGGAATGCTCTGTATCGTTTTCGTAATAATAGTCAAACTCAGCGTCATTGTTTATGAAGTTTTTGAGAGCACTAAGAAGCTTTTTTTGCATAGCTCCAGCTTCAGGGTTTTCTGGGTCGCTCATCAGGTCGTCAATTTCGGTTGGGCTCATGTTGGCAATGCCGAGATCGGCTTTCTCATCTTCGGTAAAAGCGTAATAAACATAGGAGCTAAGTGCTTCAGGAGTACGCTCAGCAACTTCGTACCAGTCAGTTTTGGTTTTTTCTACATCGTTGAAACAATCAGAGTAATCATAATCGTAGGCATTTTTGCTGGATTTATTTTCGAAATCTGCCCAGTGAGTGTAGTCGTAAGATAAGCGAAGCTGGTCTTTTTCGCTATCATCTTGGAGCTGTTCGCTGGTAGGATTAATAGGCTCAACAATAGGTTCAGAAGAAAGACGAGAAGCAACAAAACCGCCAATAACAATGGAACCGGCAAGAGCAACAAGCGCTATCGTCTTCTTGAAATTCACTTTAGATTTAGCTTTCGCGAGATTAGCTGCAGACTCTGGAGAAAGCTCGGATGTTTCGACCGACGATTCGGATGACGATTCCGAAGCTGAATTAATAGAACCATTGCCTAACCCCCCCTCCACGGATTGAATAATAGCCATTGCTGCGGCACGCTCTTGCTCAAGTTTATTGAGCTCTTGAGATAGTTCTTTTTTGCGAGCATCTAATTCCGCACTAGTGGCTTTTTCAGCACGTTCTCTGTCAACTATACGAGAGGTTTCTGGACTTTTCCCCTCGTTTGGATTTGGCACATTTTCACCACTAGGCATTTTGACCTCCTAAAAATTCAGTTTTGTAATCTTGCATAGCTTTAGTAACAGTCTGTTCTAGGTCTATTCCACACCTTATAAAGAAATCCTTGTATTCGTCTTCAGATGGTTCTTCGTCACGATCGAACATTTGGCTTAATTCTGCGTTCTGCTCTTTACTGAGTCGACTAAAGACTGCAGTGCCGATTTTGTCATCAAGAGCCGTAATGCTCTTTTCTCTTAAATCGTTTAGCTCTTCGGCAGTATTAACTGGTAAGGGTTGTTGTTTGATTAGTTCGTCGATAAACTGCCCCAAAGTTTCTCGATCGATGAGAGTGTTATCCATAGCAAGATTTTATTTGATAATGTTGACCTTTCTGAAGTTTAGTTTAGCATAATCACAATCTTTGGTCAATCTTTTTATGTTTATTCTGAAATCAAAAAACCGAACATTATGTTCGGTTTTTTGATTGTAATTTATGGTTTTATAACATGAAGGTCAGCATGGATATAAAGTTATACACCACCTGAAGTCCTTCTGTAATGATTGGGATAATTGGATATATTACATCGGGAAATTCCTCCGTTAAAGTTAATATTAGTTCGTCCATCTTATAAATGTACTCCTTTCGTTTATATAGGAAAACTGTTTGATTTATTTAATGACGGTGGTTTAAGCTACGAGTTTTTCGTTTCTACTGAAGACGGTAAGTAATTTATGCCCACGTTCCTTATTTAACTTACGGGCTTTAATTTTTTCTATACTTACATCGGATACTTCAGCAGGTGATATATATTCCCTTTCTTGTCTGTCGGTGCCGTAGGTTTCAAAATCTAAATCTACGTCATCTCTCCAGCTAGAGTCAATTACTTGGTTTGGTATTTTGAGTTGTTCCGTCATTTTTGTTTTCCTTTTTGTTTTTGTTATTTGTTAGAATTTTTATTTTATTTTCTAACTTGTTTTAAGTGTAGCACACTTTGTGAAATTTGTCAATACTGTTTATGCTATAATTTATGAAAATGTCAAATTCAACAGGGGTAAAAATTGAACAAAAAAATAGGCCCGAAGGCCTATTTTGGAGTTTAGATTTTTTCTAACGAGATCGTGACGTTTTCGCCGTTTAATTTAACAATCTCGTCATGAGCAAAGTTGGCGTCTTTTGTAAATGAGGCAACACGAGCCTCGTTTAGAACATAGTCATCGTAGCCTTCTGGAAGCGCTATCGAAAGCGAGAGCTTAATTTGGTCATCCATACTAAGACCAGCGTTTTTGCGGGCAGACTGGATGGCGCGAACTAGCTCACGAGCATATCCTTCTCTCTTTAAGTCCTCAGTGAGGGTTTTATCCAGGATAAGCTCGGAAGCATTTTCGACAATTTTGACGTTGACTTCTTCGGCGATAATAGTTTCGTAAAATTCATCAAGCTTGTTGCCTGGATAAGTGAGGCTTGCGAGCGGTTGGCGGACTTTGATTTGTTTCTCAGTGTCAGACTTCTGCATGCGAAGAGCAAGAGCACTCGCGATTATTTCGCGTGTGCGAGACATGTCTTCAAGAACCTCGACATCAATAGCTCCAGCTTCTGGCCAGGTCAGAAGATGAACGGATTCATCATTGCCAGTCATTTTTTGATATAGTTCCTCGGCAAGGAATGGTGTAAATGGTGCAAGGAGTCTAGATAAATAAATTAAGACGTTATGTAGTGTGGCAAAAGCCTGTTCTTTGTCGGCGGGATTGTTATTTTTGGAAAAACGACGACGAGAGCGACGCACAAACCAGTTGGAAAGATCATCAATAAATAGTAAAACTCCGCTAAGGGCTTTTGGAATATTATATTCTTCCATACCAGAGGTAATTTCATCACGAAGTTGATACATACGCGAAATGATCCAGAGATCAAGAGGGTTTGAGGACGAAATTTGTGAATCATCGCTATCAAAATTCTCAATCTCGGCATAGGTAGTGAAGAAATCATAAACATTCCAGATCATGGCGAGCTTACGATTGACGTCGGAGACGTCCTTGTCGAGAAGAGCGAAGTCTTCGCCAGAGAGAACTGGACTTGAGAGAAGCAAAAAACGGAGAGCATCAGCAGAATATTGATCCATTAAAATATTGGGGTCGGTGAAATTACCAAGAGATTTACTCATTTTGCGACCATCATTCCCTGCCAGAGTACCAGTAGTGATAACATTTTTAAAGGCATTTTTCGGACCATTTTTAGCTTTATCACCAAAGGCGCCAATTTCGACCAGAGCAGTATTGACAGCATGAACATAATAGAACCAGGCGCGAACCTGACCGATGTATTCTACAATAAAGTCCGCGGGATAGTTTTGCTCGAACTTTTTCTTGTTTTCAAATGGGTAATGAAGCTGGGCAAAAGGCATGGAACCAGATTCAAACCAACAGTCGAGCACCTTTTCGATGCGGGTGAAGTGTTCACCATTGATGTCGAATTCAATTTGGTCAACCCAGGGACGATGATAGTCGTCAAGTTTCTTCCCAGAGAGTTCATAAAGTTCATTATAAGAACCGACGACTTTAACAGAACCTTTGTCACCCTTCCAGACCGGCATGGCGGTGGCCCAAAAACGATCGCGACTCAAATTCCAATCGGGAGCCTGCTCAATATTTTTGGCGAAACGGCCATGTTTTAGATAAGCTGGGAACCAGTTGATGTTTTCGTTCTCGGAAAGCATAAGCTGCTTTTGACCATCAATATCAAAGAACCAAGACGGGAAAGCGCGATAGATAATGCGCTCTTTGGAACGAGGGTTGAAAGGATATTCGTGTTGAATATATTCAATCTTATAAATGATTCCCTTTTCTTCAAGGACTTTGGCAATAAATTTGTTGCCAGCCCAGACCTGAATACCATTTTCGTCGGTATCACGGACGCCAAGCTCATGAAGTTTTGTGGCCATTTCGGAAAGATAGTAACCATTCTCGTCAAGACAATCAACAAAATCAACTTTGTATTTCCCAGCGAGAACGTAATCGTCCTCACCGTAAGCTGGAGCAATATGGACAATACCAGTACCATCTTCAGCAGAGACAAAGTCGCCTGGAAGAACGGTGTAAGTATCTGGACGAATTACCGTACCCTTATCGCCACGGAGACTGAGATCGAAAAGACCGTCAGCAACTTCAATAATTGGCTCATAATGTTTGCCGACGAGAGCAGTACCTTTGAAGGTTTTTTCGGGCTTTTTGCCTTCGAATAAAACTTTTGCTCGCTCCAGGGCTACAATAAATTTTTCACCATCTACATCGTAAACACCATAATCTAAATCTGGGTTAATTGCAAGAGCCATGTTAGCTGGCAGAGTCCAAGGGGTCGTAGTCCAAGCTAGTAAGTAAAGGTTCGAAAATGCATCTTTTAATCTAAACTTCACATATGCACTTGGATCGGTGACGACCTGATAGGCGTCATTATCCATCGTGACCTCGGCCTTGGAGACTGGAGTAGCAAATTTCGTATCATACATAAGAACTTTACGTCCTTCGTAAATCTTCCCTGCTTCATAGAGTTGCTTAAAAGCCCACCAGACGGATTCCATGAAATCTTTGTTCATAGTACGATAACAGTTGTCAAAATCGACCCAACGACCAATACGGTCGATAGTAGAACGCCAAGTTTCGGAATTTGCAACCATTGATTCGCGGGCTTTAATGATGTAATCTTCAAGACTCCATTTAGTGCCAATTTCTCGGCGATCAGTAATACCAAGTTGTTTTTCAACAAAATTTTCGGCTGGAAGACCATGGCAATCCCAGCCCCAACGACGCTCTACATGGTAACCATTCATGGTCCAGTAGCGTGGGACGGCATCTTTGACAATAGAGCTAAGAAGAGTACCATGATGAGGATTGCCAGTAATGAACGGAGGTCCGTCGTAAAAAACATAAGATTTGTCAATTGGGCGACCTTCCACTGATTGCTCAAAAGTCTTGTTCTTTTTCCACCACTCAGCGATGGCTTTCTCGTATTCTGCGGCTTTTCGCCTCTCTCCAGCTCTATATTTCATGGTAAAAATTATACCACATTTCCCTGTTAATTTAAAATTATTATACTATTTTTTGCTATGAAGATCCAGCTGGGTGTAAGGCAAAAGAATCTTGTGAGAGGCAAGAGTATCAATGATGACACCGAGAGAATCTCGACGAATCCGAAGTTGGTTCATGGGGTCACAAGTGATTTGAATTTGATAGTTTAATGATGAATTAGTAATTTCAGTAGGACCTTGATTTATCACAGAAGTAACACCGTTTAGCTTTTGGACATTTTTGGTAATTTCGGACATAAGAAGCTTGGCGGCGTCAGGCTTAATACGAAGCGGAAGCGGAGTCTGAAGATAAATATACCCAGTGACGACCTCGACTTGATTAATATTGCGATTGGCAATAGAAACAATATTCATCGTGTTGATGTCTTGAATTTTAGTAGTACGAAGATTGATAGAAAGAACCTGGCCAACGTTATCGCCAAACTTAATGACGTCGCCAATATCATAATAATTATCTGAAACAATTTCAAGGCCACGAAAAATATCCTTCATAGCATCCTGAAGCGCAAAACCAATAATGATTGAGGCAATGCCAACACCAGCTAACATTGACGAAACATTAATACCGAAAAGTTGTAAAACAATTAGGACAGCTATAACAATGATAGCGGCGACTACAATGCTACGTAACATGCGTAAGTATGTTTTACGTTTTTTATCTGAAAAGACCTTATCTTTTTTCTTTACGCCCATGCTTAAATTATAACATATAATATAAAACTTCGTTGATAAGTGGCAAATTACGACCTCGCCAAGAAGCACGAACTTCGCCGTTATTTCCGAGAGCTAAAATAGTGGGGTATTCGACGATATCGTAAGTTTCACAAAAATTGACACTTTCGTCAGGATTCATGGTTTCTATTTCTCTACCAGTTTGACGACGAAAATTCTCAAGCCACTCATCGACAGCTCTTGTATAATCCTCTTTATCTCGATAAATACACAAAACACGCATGAATTAACTCCTAACTGGGTCCTGTCGACTTTTCCTCCCTTGCTCCAAATTTTCGCAAGAGTTCTTCTCCAAAGTCGTTATCCGCCTATGAGCATCTCTTTGCTCTTTGAGAATGTTTTCGAAATCTTCAAGAGTTTTGAATTCACGAAAAACTGAGGCAAAACGAACATAGGCAACTTCGTTAGCCTCAGCGAGAACATCAAGAACAGCTTCACCGATTTGTCTAGATGTAACTTGATCAATCCCATAGCCGTAAAGAATGTCAGATGCTCGATTTACTACCTCTTCGACTTCAAGTTCGGAATTGAAAAATTTACCAACACTGCGACGAACAGCGAGAAGTAATTTGTCACGATCAAAATTCTCTTTATTACCACTGCGTTTCAAAACAGTAAGTGGCGGCATTTCGATACGTTCATAAGTAGTAAAACGTCGGCCGTCGGAAGTCTCGCGACGGCGACGAATCATAGTGCCATCGACAGTTTCACGACTTTCTAGAACTTTGCTATCCCCAATGCGAAGTTGTCGTTCCATGTCGTAAACCCTTTCTTTTAATCTTTTTTCTTCTTACCCCTTAAACGCTCGCGAAGTGATGGTGGTATATCCATATCGTCGTCATCTGCGATTGGTTCAGGTTCGGGTTCACTCTTAATTGAATCCCACATATTCGACTTGTTTTCTAAGGCAAAATCCTTAGCTTCTGCAGTTGGTTTGCGATCTTCGGGCTCAGGTTCAGTGGTAGAAGTCTTTTCTTCATCAAAATACTCTGAATCAAATCCCGTTGCAACGACCGTAACGATAATTTCGTCTTCTAGCTCTGGGCGAATAGACGCACCGAAAATAATATTAGCATCTGGGGAAACTGCACCAGTAATAACTTCAGCGGCTTCTTGAATTTCAGACATAGACATATCATAACCACCAGCAACTGAGAATAGTACACCGCGAGCTCCTTCGATTTTAACCTCAATAAGTGGTGATTCGACAGCTTGTTGAGCAGCGATGACGGCCCGATTTTCACCAGAAGCGCGGCCAATACCCATAAGAGCCGAGCCAGCATTTTTCATAATAGCTTTAACATCGGCAAAATCGAGGTTAATTAATGAATGCTCAGTGATAAGTTCGGAAATGCCTTGAACGCCTTGGCGAAGAACGTCATCAGCGATTTTGAAAGTTTCAAGAAGCGGGGTGCGAGGATCGATGGTTTGAAGAAGCCTATCGTTTGGAATAGTGATGAGAGCATCAACTTGACGAGAAAGTTTGTCTATAGCGACTTCAGCATTAGCACGACGACGTGCTCCCTCAAAGGTAAATGGTTTAGTGGCAACACCTACGGTAAGAATATCTTTTTTGCGAGCTTCTTCGGCAACAATTGGGCCTGCACCTGAACCAGTACCACCGCCAGCACCAAGAGTAATAAACACCATATCAGCACCATCCAAAGCTTTATCAATTGCTTCCCTACCCTCTTCGGCAGCCTCGCGACCTTTTTCAGGATCGCCACCAGCACCTAGGCCTTTACCAATATGAACTTTAACGTCGGCTGGTGAATGATGTAGCGCCTGAGCATCTGTATTGATAGCCACGAACTCTACGCCCGAAAGACCGACCTCTTTCATTCGTTCAACGGCAGAACCACCGGCCCCACCAACGCCTACTACTTTAATACTTGCTTTACTCTCCACCTCTGTCGGTTTAACCTCTGGCATAATTTTACCTCGCTTTAATGTATAATTCTATTATACACCTAAACTTCTCCTTTATCAAGGGTTTCAATAAATTCTAATTTTATTTTCTCAACGATTAAATTCCATCACAATAAAAATCAGAATTTATTGAAAATTTTTTTGATGAAATTAAGTGGATTGGAATCACTGAGTTTGGGAGATTTTTTGGATTTTTTAGCGGGAGTAGGTGCTAAATTTATATTTTCGGCAGCAAACATTGCAAGACCAATGGCGGTAGCAAATTCGGGTTTTTCGATAGATTCTGCGACGCCACCGAGACCTTTGGGTATACCTATCTGAACAGCAGACTCTAAAACTTGTTTAGCGAATAATTCGATATCACGCATCTTAGCACCACCACCAGTTAAAATGATGCCTTCTGGTAAGCGTTGGTCGTATTTGGCGGATTTGAGCTTTTTACGAACTTCAGTAAAAATTTCCTCTAAGCGTGCTTTTACTACTTCTTCGACTTCTTTACGCTCAAAAGCACGTTCTTTACCGTCTTTACCAACTTTGATAGTGAGACTTTTTTCATTATTAAAGTCGCCAGTAACGAATCGAGTTTTAATTTCTTCAGCTAAGTCGGGGCTGACGGCGAGAACGATGGCAAGGTCATTGGTAATATTGTTGGAGCCAGCTGGAACTACACCAACATATTGCAAATCCCCCTCTTCATAAACAGCAATAGAGGTTGTCGTGGCACCAAAATCAACCACAGCAACACCGTTTTCTTTTTGACGTTCGGTAAGAACAGCTTTTGCAGCAGCTACCACGCTAGGAATAAGTCGCTGGGCTTCGACATCTGCGGTAGCGGTAGCTTTTTTGAGATTTTCACAATTGGGCGTGAGAGCCGAAATAACGCAAGCGCGCATCTCAAGGCGAGCACCAGACATACCTAAAGGATCTTTGATCCCTCCTTGACCGTCAAGAGCATATTCAAGTGGGATGACATCAAGAACATCGCGATTGGCTGGAATGCGGCCAGTAACAGCAACATCTTCGACGCGTTCTAAATCTTCAAGATCAATTTCGTGCTCGACGGCACCCACAGCAATCATACCTTCAGTGTGAGTGGAAATAACTGTAGAGCCATTGATGGAAACGAAAGCAGAACGAACATCATAACCACCCATACGCTCAGCGTCACCAAGAGTGCGATCGATAGCTTCGGCTGGACCAGTAAGATTGGCTGGAATACCTTTACGCATGCCAGCAGATTTGCCTTCGTTATAACCAACTATTGAGATCTCGCCTGATTTGTTTACGGTAGCGATGACAGCACGAATATTCTCAGTGCCAACGTCGAGACCGGAGACAAAACGTTTATCGTTATCCATAACGACATTATAACACATCCGAACTGGTCCTGCTAGTCTTTTCTCTCCCATGACTTCTGCCTGTCTGAGACTCCGTGAACCTTCCAAATCTGTCGCTCGTTCGGTTTGTTAATCTGGTAAAGTTAAAACTTCGTAACCAGTGGCGGTAACAAGAACAGTGTGTTCACAATGACAACCGATAGAGCCGTCTTTCATTTTGACGGTCCAGTTACTATCTTTATCGACATAATTGGCTGGTTTACCGAGACATGACATTGGCTCAATACAAATAGTGTCACCTTCTACAAGCTTGTAACCATGACCTTTTTTGCCATAATTAGGAACTTCGGGCTCTTCGTGCATAGTTTTGCCGATACCATGACCGATATAATTTTCAATTACACCAAGATGGCCTTTTCTTAAAACTGTTTCAACGGCATGACCAATATCACCAATATAAGCACCTGGCCTTACCTGTTCAATACCTTCCCACATGGAAGATTCGGTAATCTCTATCATTTTTTTAACAGCAGGAGAACCTTTACTACCAACAATCATAGTAAAAGCAGAATCAGTAAAATAACCTTTATAATATATATCTAAATCAAATGAAACTTTATCACCTTCTTCTAGCGGTTCGTCAGTTGGGGCTCCGTGCACAAGCTCGTCGTTAACCGAAATACAAATTGCACCTGGAAACTCTTCATCGAGCATGTCATAAGCGACTTTAGCGCCACGGGCAACGATTTGTTCCCTAACCCAGGCGTCGATTTCTTTACCAGTCATGCCAGGCTTGACATAGCTTTTAAGATCACGGAGCAAATTGCCAAGAATTTTACCCCCCTCACGCATGGCAGTAATTTTTTGTTGCAGAGTTTTAGTATCAGCAGTATCTTTATTCACCATAGCTTTTTTCAATTTCGTCACCATTAACATCGTCTTTTTGTTCGGTGGCGCTTGGATTGATTTCTTTAACAACATCAACCAGGCGAGCAGTAACTTCTTCAACTGCGCCGACACCATCGATGTGCCTAATTGGTATGTTTTTAATTTCAAACAGAGGTAAAATTGAACAAATATTTTGTTCAAAGATTTCAAAACGGCGGTCAATGCTGGCGCGCTCTTTATCATCGTCACGACCACGTAAAGCCAAGCGGTCGTAGAGTTCGTCCTTGGGGACTTCGAGGACAATGGCACCATCAATTTTATCTGCCATGTGTTTTACAATCCAATCAGCTTGTTCTTTGTCTCTGGGATAGCCGTCTAAAATCACGTCAAAGCCTTCAGCTTCAGATTTTTCAATTTCTCTAGTCATCATTTTGATAACTTCAGCATCAGGAATTAATTCACCGCGATCGATGATTTCTTTATATTCGCCCGTTTGACGAATCACATCGCCAACCGATAACCATTTCCAGCCAAAAATTTCGGATAAAGCCTTACCCTGTGTACCTTTGCCTGAACCAGCCAAACCAAATAATATAATCATATATTGCTCCTTTTTGTCATTATAACATACTCTAGAAAAGCCCAGTTTAGCTTTCCTCTAAAAAATCCCCCAGAGGGGGGATTTTTATTTGAGTCCTAATTTAATACGCTCAGTTTTCTCAGCCTTGCGTGCTTCGCGAATGATAGCCTTAAGGCGTCGTTCACGCTTTGAAATAGGTTTACTAAAACGCATCTGTGACTTCTTAAGTGGCATCATACCGCTCTGGAGGACTCTGCGGTTAAAACGACGAATAATGTTTTCGTTCGCTTCCCCTTGATCTTTTCTTGTAACTTTAATAGCCATATTGAGAGGTATTATAGCACAGGTAGTAGAAAAATGCAAAGGAAGTTAATAAAACAAAGACAAATCATTGATTTTGCTTTGCAAAATCAAAAAATGAGCCCTTTGGGCTTATTTTTATTTTACTGGCGGATCCGACGAGACTCGAACTCGCGACCTCTGCCGTGACAGGGCAGCGCTCTAACCAACTGAGCTACGAATCCAATACTTGCTATTATACCCTACTGTCTATTAAAAATCAATAGTTACATACCAGGGATTTTGAAAGCACCTGGATCGGATGGAACAGATGGAGCTGGAGCCGAAATGACTGGCTCTGAAGTTGAGGCCACTGGCTCTGGGGCTAAGACTGGAGTTGGCTCTGGAACTAGTGTTGGAGTGGGCTCTGGAACTGGCTCGGAAACAGGTGTCAAAGTTGTGTCATCAACATCTGGCATAATCGGCGGAGTTGGCGGAGGCGGAAGTACTTCTTCACCTGGCATTGGCATATAATTGATTTCGGGAACCCCATTAATCTCGGGGTTGACAGGGACGACTGGTGCGTTCATACTGGCAGGATTCGGCTGTTGATTAGTGTTAGCTAAGGCCTCTTCAAGCATTTTGCCATACTTAGATGAGTCATCGGGCGACTCAGATAGCAAATCGTCGGAGGGTTGTAGGACTTTTTCGGTTCCCTGCCTAGTAATACCAGCTTCAGGCTGAAGAGATTCCTTAGTGGAGAGAGTGTCTGAAATTGACTCCGAAGAGTCGCTGTCGATTTTAAGCGGCTCGGTACTAGCTTCTGGAGTAGCTTCGGCACCAGCTTGAGCGAGACTGGCCTCAGCAGCTTTCAAATCATCCAATAAGGTGGATTCTCTTTCGGTAATTGAAGAGCTAATTTCTTTATCTTCATTAGTCCCCTCTTCGTTACCGTGCTTAATGTCTAGCTTGGTACCATTTGGTTTAGTTGCGGGAGTATCTGGCATTGAGAAGGTTTCGTTTTCGACATCAGGTGTAATATTCTTAGCGACTAATTGCTGATTAGCGCCAGACTCCATCAGGCGCGATGCTAGCTTCATAGTATCAGGAGTAGTCTTGGCATTTGAAAAACGGTTAGTGGCAGCAACGATGCCAGTAAGGAAAGCAGTAGCTTCTTCTTTTTCGATCTTAGCCTTACCATCAATGTGATAAAGAAGCTCGGCAATCATTTCGGAGACAGAACTAGCGGACTTATTGCTCCATTCAATTTCACCGAATTTACCTGGGTTGCCTGTAGTGATATTGACAATCACCGCGTCATGCATAATGCGACCGTGTTCGCGAAGAGCAGAGTCAAGATCAATGCCATTCGCAACATCAAGCGCAAGTACCAAATCAACATTAAAATCACCATAAGAGAAACTGAGATCATCCTCAGAAATACGAGACTTGTAAGGTGTAATAAAAATTTTGACAAAATCACCGTCGAGCTTGTATCTTAGGTGGTCGGCACGCTCCTTGTTAAGAGCAATAACAAAATCTTGAAGAGTGTCGGCAGTAGATTCAAAAGTTTCTTCAGGCTTTAGAAATTCAAGAGCATTTGGTGTAGTACCAGAATAAATAGCGGTAGCACGCTTACCAAGCTTATCTAGAAAAAGTGAAAGACCAATGGCTGAAGCCATTTCGTCCACAGAAGGGTCGCTCGATAGAGCCACCAAAATGTTGTGGGCTTCGTTAATCTTACTGACAACTTCTGAAATAATATCGAGTGTGTTTGTTTCATTCGGTACGGTCGCAGGAGTTGTGCTATCTTGATTATTAATAGCTTGTCCGTCCATAAGAAAATCTTAGCATAAGCATAAGAAATTCGCAAGAGGGTGTGATATATTTTGCAGGAGTTTTTAAAATTTAATAAAGATTAACCAGATGTTGTCTTTACTTTTTTAGAGAAAAGAGTTATAATACAATAAAAGTAATTAATTATTAATCTATATAGGAACGAAATGCCGATTATTAAATCCGCCAAAAAGGCCGCTCGACAAGCTGAAAAGCGCACAGAGCACAATGCAGAAATCAAAAAAGCAATTAAGCTTGCAATTAAGGATTTTAAGAAAAATCCTTCAGTAAAAACTCTTGCTAAGGCTCAATCCGAAATTGACAAAGCCGTCAAGAAAGATTTACTCAAGAAAAATACTGCCGCGAGGCGTAAAGCTGCTTTGCATAGAATCGCAAAGAACGCTGGAGTAAAACTTGAAAAAGCCACCGCCAAAGTTGCCAAAGCTGTGGAAAAGAGTGCTACCAAAGTAGCTAAAGAAGCTGACAAGGTTGCGAAGAAAGCTACAGCGAAGACAGCCTCAGCAAAAAAGATTCAATCAAAAGCCAAGGTTGAAAAGAAGTAGATTTTAAATCTAAGTCAAGTTTGGAGAGCTCACGAAGGGCTCTCTTTTCTTTGATTCCCTGCCTAGTAGAGTAATCTTTGATGGCTTGCGAAACAAGAAGACCAAAAAACATCATTGGCTCTTCTTCGGTTTTGATTTTGTCTAGCAGAGCAAGAGCTTTTGGGCCATCAACTTTGGCAATTTTGTAAATATCAAAAACGAGATTAAAATTAGAATTCTTAGGAAGGGCAAATTCTTTGAAAATAATTTGATCCTTTAAAGATTTGTAAGTGGCGGAACGTTTATCTAGCTTGAGTTCTAGGATGATGACATTATGAGGCGTGGTTAGATAATCGAGGAGCTTATCAGCAATGGATTTATTAAGAAAAAAATCACGAATTAAAATTGAGCGAGTGCCAGAAAGTAATGAGTTCCCCAGAAAAAGACTCGGTAAATCGGACGAAACAAGATCAGTTCCCTCATAAACTTCGTAGTCTTGACCGAGAATTTTGATAATTTCGGCTTTAGCACGGACGCGATCATCACCGTAAAAAATCTGAATCATACTAACTTCCTTTGGCAATGAGGACAAATGTGAGTGCCCCGACCAGCAACGCGAATTTTGGTGATTTTGGCACCACATTTCGAGCAAGGTTTGCCTTCGCGACGAAAAACTTGAGCGAATTTATCAAGATAATCACCCCTAGTGCCATCGGCTTTAACATAGGTCTTCATAGTAGAACCACCAGAATCAATGGATCTTTGCATAACGTCACTGGCAGCATGGATTAAGTTATCGGCATCTTCTAAAGAAAGTGCGCCAGATTTGGACTCAGGATGAATACCAACAGCAAAAAGCGTTTCATCGGCATAAATATTACCCAGCCCACAAATAATGGATTGGTCTAAAATAGTTGCCTTGATAGGAGAGTTTTTATGCTTTTGAAGTTTGACGTAAAGTTCTTCGGCGGTCATAGCCCAGGGTTCTTTGGCGAGTTTTTTGATAAATGCATCGTTTTCGATTTTGGGTGTTGGTATAGTCTTAATAAATCCAAATTTACGTTGATCATTGAAAAAAAGCGTGCCATCTTCAAGAGTTAGAATAACCCTCGTTTGTTTGTTGGGAAGTTTGGCTACAAAATTATCACTTGGATGACCAGCGGCGTAACGCTCTTTCCCATCATAAATAAGCTGACCAGTCATGCGGAGATGAATCAGGAGCGAACAGCCATTATCAAGATCAAAAATGAGTGCCTTGCCGAAACGACGAATATTTATAATTCGCCCAAGATTTGGCGTGCCCTGAAAAGATTTATCGCACAAAATATCAATTTTGGTAATTTTTTGATTAATAACGAATTTATTGAGACCACGACGAATAGTTTCTACTTCGGGCAGTTCGGGCATGAATTTCTCCTAATTTTGTTCTTCCCTTTGATTTTAGCATATTTTAATAAAATTGTGGAAAAACGCTATATTTAGTGTGAAAAGGTCTTGACAGGCGCTATATATGGGGTTAGAATGAATTCTAGGTAATGCTTATTTAGTAATTAATGCTCCGACAGGCGAGCGGCAGAAAGGAAAACCATGAAGAAAATAGTTTACAGAAACCCGGAAGATACGGAAAATTTTGATTTAAAAAGGTTTGTGAAGTCGCTCTCGAGATACGCTAAAGTATCAGAAAAAGAAGCTAAGGAGGCTTTGACGGAATTTGATCAATATGAGACAATGCATGTTTCGTGCCTAGTCGAGGTCGGTATGAAGCTAATCAACGAAAAAGCTGGCGAAGACGCAATGAAAGAATATTTTGACGAACACGAAGTCTGGTTTGATGAAGGTAAATTTGAAAGACTTCGCCGAATTACTGGATATCTCGTCGGGACTTTGGACCGCTGGAATGATGCCAAAAAAGCCGAGGAAAAAGCTCGCGTTAAACACTGCGTAAATTCAGCAATCAATGATGCTGAGCGCTTGGTTGCACTTGAAACTCAGGCGATGGAACAAAACATCGCTTACGCGCGTTAATTTTCTAAGAGTTTACAGATAAGGGCTATTAAAAGGCCCTTTTCTTTTGGATTAGATTCAGCAATCAAAAGGGCTAGAGCAGTAAGAGCACGATCGGAAATTTTGGTTTCGCCATTTTTGGTGAGGTGATAATCGTTAATGGTTAGGAAAACCACAAAAAGCAGAGCGCCGATGCGTTTGTTACCATCATAAAAAGGATGGTCTTTGATGATAAGATAAAGGAGATTAGCGGCTTTTTCGGAAATAGATGAGTAAACATCTTTACCATTGTAGGTTTGAGTAATAGCGCCGAGACTAGAAGCAAAGGCTTCACCACGAGGTTTGCCAAAAAGCTCGCCCTCTTTGACGTTTTTCTTTAAAGTGGCAATAATATCAATACAATCGGAAACAGCTAAAGTTTTGGCGGATTTTTTACCTTTAGTAAAAGAAATGTAGCCTTCGTCATACTCTTGAAGAGCCTTGAAACTGGGGCCATACTTAGTGATGACTTCGAGAATACCGCTAGCCTCGTCGACAGAGAGATCAGAGCTGGCAACTAAGCGTTTGACGATACCTAGAGCGTTCTCGATTTCGTGAAGTTTTTCACTGTCGAGCTCTTTTAGGCGACGTTCATTTATAGCGACGCCATCCACAACGTAGCGGTGGAGAACTTTGGTGGCCCAAACACGAAAATCAGTAGCTTTTTTGGAATTAACACGATAACCAACAGAGATAATAGCATCAAGATTGTACATTTTGACCTGGTATGTTTTGCCGTCTGCAGCAGTGTGTGCATTTTTTGCACACACTGCATTCTCGTCTAGTTCTCCATCACGAAAAATATTACGAAGATGACGACCAATTACCGTGCGATCTACATCAAAAAGCTTTGAGAGCTGATCCTGGGTAGTCCAAATAGTTTCTTTATTTGTGTCTACTTTAAAGACAATTTCACCCTCATGAACTTTATAGATTTCGATATTTTTTTCCATAATTATTCTTCAGTGTGTGCGATATACACATACTGATTGTAACACCCATCTTTAGAGCGGTCTAGGGTGAACTTATTGTATTTTTCAGGTTCGATTTTGATTTAAATTATAATTAGAGCACGCCCCAATTGTCGCCGATAGTAACTTCGACAGCAAGCTTGATTTTAAGTTCAGGAGCAACAGATTCCATTTCGGTTTTTAAGATTTTTGCAACTTCGTTAGCAATATCTTTATCACATTCAACGATCAATGAATCATGGACTTGCATAACTAGCTCGGCACCTTTGGGAAGCTTAGCATCAACTTTTATCATAGCACGCTTCATGAGGTCGGCCTCGGTACCTTGAATTGGCATATTCTCGGCAGCACGTTCAGCGGCTTGACGAATTACGAAGTTAGAGGATTTGACATCTGGAGTGGGGCGTCTGCGACCATAAAAAGTTTCGACGTAACCTTCTTCCCTGGCCTGTTTTAAAATAGATTCAAGTTTTTGCTTGATGGGAGCACGAATCTTAAAATAATTATCGATAAATTGTTTCGCTTCGTAAATTGGCATTTTGGCGGCATCAGAAAGACCTTTGACGCTCATACCATAAAGAATGCCGAAATTGATTACTTTGGCAGCACGACGTTGATCTTTAGTAACTTCGCTCATAGGTACATTAAAGGCCTCAGAAGCAGTCTTGGTGTGAATGTCAATGTCGTGATTAAAATCATCAATAAGAGCCTGATCCCCCGAAAGAATGGCGGCAAGACGAAGTTCGAACTGAGAATAGTCAGCGGAGACCAAAACTTTGCCTTCGGAAGCAATAAATCCCGTGCGGATTCTCTTCCCCTCATCGGTACGGACGGGAATGTTTTGAAGATTAGGATCTTTAGAGCTAAGGCGACCAGTCGCAGTGACATTTTGAGTGAACGTAGTGTGAATACGGTTCTCTTTGTCGGCGAGATTAGGCATTGGGATAATGTAAGTATTAAGAAGCTTAGCGGATTCACGATATTCAATAATTTTATCAATGATGGGATGGAGCCCTTTTAGTTTATCGAGCTCTTTGGCGCCAGTAGAATAACCACGAGCGGTTTTTTTAATACCTTTCGTAGGAAGAGCTAGGCTCGTAAATAAAACTTCAGAAAGCTGAATCGGCGAATTGACATTAAATTCCTGACCAGCAAGTTCATAAATTGAACGTTCAAGTCTAGCAACTTCTAATATATATTCTTCTTTGAGATTATCAAAATACTCACGATCAATGAGCATGCCTTTCTTTTCCATTTTGTATAGAATCGGAATTAGAGGCAAATCAAAATTGACATATATATTATATAGTCTGGGGTATTTTTGAAATTCAGCAAATTGTCTCTGGCATTCTTCTTCGGGAACTACGAGCTCAGGCTCTTCCCTTGTCAAAGGGTTTAATAAAAATCTAGCTTGACTAAGATCCCAAAAAGACTCGCCAGCTAAAATTTTTTTGGCGATTTTGTTGTCGCTATGCATGATAGATTTAATATCCCAACCGATAATAGCGCCTCTAGGCGGATGTTGTTGAGTGCTCTTCTCGATTACTTCGCTTATGCTTAATGGGTGATTCTTTCTAGATTCACTGTCTAGCTCTAAAGTACTACTATCTAAAATTTTAGTTTCTTTGCTTTTTGATAGGTCGATTTTGCGAATGAGAGAATTGAATTCGAGTTTTTTAAGACCAGCAACAACACGATCGTGATCAAAATGAAAATCAGGAATTTTACTGAGCTCAACTGGAGCATCAAACATTATTTTGGCAAGCTTTTTGGACATATAAGCTGAATCTTTTCCCGCCTCAAGTTTAGCTTTGGTGGAGCCAGTAATTTTGTCGAGATTTTGATAAATCCCGTCAAGGTCACCGTATTCGTTTAATAATTTTACAGCAGTTTTCTCACCAATACCTGAAACACCAGGAATATTGTCTGAAGAATCGCCTTTGAGAGATTTGAGGTCAAGAAATTGAGATTTCTTGATGCCGTATTTGGCTTCAATTTCGGAAACGTTAATTTCTTCAATTTTAGTAAAGCCCTTGAGGATACGCCACATAAAAGTATTTTCATCGACAATTTGGAGCATATCAAGATCAGAAGAAATAATGTAAGTTTCATATTCACAGTGTCCGTTTTGGTCTAAGGTTTCATCTGCCTCACGACTAAATGTTCCAATGATATCATCGGCTTCATAATTATCAACTTCAACAAAAGCCCAGCCTAAGTCTTTAATTAATTCTTCCAAAAATGGAATCTGAGCATAAAAATCTTCGCCAGGTTTTATGCGCCCAGCTTTATATTCAGGAAAAATCGCACGACGACGAGAGGTTGAAGTTTTAGAATCCCAAGCAACTATGACCTTAGTGGGATTAAGCTTTTTGACAATTTCCATAGCAATAGCAGCAAAACCATAAATACCACCAGTCGGAGTGCCATCGGACAAACTCAATGCGCCCATGGCATAATAGCCCCGATAGAAGACTGATTTGCCATCGATTAGAACTAGTCTTTTCATTTTACGGCCTTAAATATTCACGACTTGGTCTGCCAACGAGAAGTTTTTTGATGGCATCTAAAACCTTGGGATAAGTATAACAAGCGACAGAATCACAAGTTTTAGAAGTATCCGATTCATCTAAAATCAACCTTGATGTATCTAGGCCTTCATAAATGGTATCCTGAGAACCCTTAGAATTGTTGTCTTTAATTTCTTTTAAGACAATAATATGATTGTCATAAACATAATAGGTCGCCCAATCTTCGGTGTTTTTGGTATTGTGGTCAGTGATTGAAAATTTATAACCATCTGGAACAGGCTTGGAGACATTATTGTCAAAAAAATTTTTAAAAAGTAGGGCCGCTAATACAACCAACACAATGGCAACTATAAAAAATCCATAACGAACAAATTTATTCTGATTACCTTCGGTGCTGATGAGATTGGTGTCGCTCAAAACTTAATCTCCTTTAATATTTCGTCAAGGCGCTTTTTTATATCATCGATTGAACCGTTATTTAAAATATAATAGTCTGCCGCCACGATAGGGCCACCCTTTTCAAGATTTTCAATTTCGGAGCGATCGCGTTCGCGAATGGCCACCGAATCAAAAGAGCGACCAGGGCGTTTGGCTACGCGGTCATAACGAAGAGCTTTATCAACAACAATAGCAACAAAAGTAATAGATTTAAGAAATTCTTTTTTTAAGATTTTATATTCGGTCCAAGAATATACACCGTCTAAAACGATTCGGCGCTGACCAGCTGCGATAAGATCTTTTGTTTCGGCAATAACTTGATTCACCACCCAATCTTTGCCCTCCTGCTCACGAATTTGCTCGCGAAAGATTTTTTCGGATTCGCCATCTGGAGTACGTTCAATGCCACGTTTTTCCATTTCTTTGTAAATCATGCCGCCAAAATAAACTTTAGGGCAACCTTTTTCTGTGAGATAATCCACTACGACTGATTTGCCACTTCCACTCATACCTACAATTGCGAGAATTTTAACATTGTCCATAGCACAAGTATAACATACATTTTAACCAGTTGTAAGATACTTGATTTTGGCAATACGACGAGCATCGTCATCTTTTTGGGGTAAGTCTTCTCTTTTTGAATATTTCTTAAAAATTTCGAGAGCGTTTTTGATTTTGCCATCATAGATTGGAAGTTCATCATAAACACTCCAAAGAATTATACGAATATCAGAGGCGTTGTTGGCATAAAATTTAAGGGCGTGCGAAGTAGCGCGAATAAACTCTTCTTCGGTTTCTTTGGTATGGCGCCAAGCGCGACTTTTTAGAAAATGTTCGGTTACGACTGGAGAGGCTGCAACCATAAGAATAAGAGCTTGATAATTCCCCATTTTTAACATTTTTAACAAAATCGCTTCTATTTCGGGATCCAACAAAGCAACATCCAAAATAATGTCGTAACCTTTTTTCGTAAGTTCGGTAAGGGTTAAAAACATCATAATGGTACTAAACTCATCTGTGTTTTTACGAAGATTAACTTCGCCGTAATAGTTTTTGATTTCCTGATAGTGAGGATGATATTCAACGAAACGACGGGCAGCGATCAAAATGGGATGTAAATCATGCTGGTTACAATAAGCTTCGACAGCAGGGAGAATTTGAGTAGTCTTGCCAGAGCCAGATGGACCAGTAATACGAAATAAATGACGCTTAACGGTAGCGTTTGATGTAAAATCATTAAGTATTTGAGCTAAGATTAACGGATATTCGCTGAAGCCAACTTGCCACTCCTCTTTGACCCTACTTGGCCAGTGCAACTTCATATATTCGATGACTTTTGCAAAAGTAGGGTTCTCAAACATATTAATTTCCTATTTTTGAATCACTTTAATATATTTATTAGTTTTTTTGATTTCGATAGTTTGGATGTTAACAAAAACCTTATTTTCACCTTCGGCTTGGATTTCGACAGTAGCAGGAGCAAGAAATTCCAAAACGTCACCCGTGGTTAAAACCCCAGGAACGCGATGAAACATACTTCTAGTCATAAGTTTGGCAAGACGATAAAAATTGGTGAGGCGATCGGTTTTAGAACGAAAGATGGTTGGATCTTTAAAGTCTTCTCCGCCCTTCATGACGCGAGCCATGTATTTGCCATTAATGGCGGCATAGTCGGAGGTGTTTTGGGGTTGGAGTTTGTTATTTAATTTGAAGTCTGGCAAGAATGTTTTTTTGTGACGATTCTTAAAATACCAGCCTGCGAGATGGGTATAAGAACCTACATTACGACCATTTGTAGTCTTTAGGATTTTACGCATTTTAGGCTCATCGTATATTTTGACTGCTTCAGCCATCATACCAATCGTTACATAACAGGTGGCATAGCGCCAATGTTTGCCGTTTACGATGATGTCCAACGGATACAAATTCTGAGTGGACTCCGTTAAAACATCCTCTAACTTTGCTGTACCGAGAGTACGAGCGAGATCGTTAAAATTACCGTAGGGCAAGACAGCTAGAGTAATGTTTTTATTAGAATTTAATATAGCGTTGGCACAGATGACACCAGTAGCATCACCACCAGCAGAAATAACAAAATCGCCATCTTTCAAAAGTTTAGCAAATTTAGCAACGTTTTCATCAACATTAGTAGGTTCAATTTCATATTTGCCGATAATGTAACCTTTTAGTTTAGGTAAATGATTCAAAACTTCTTTCTTAACGTCGCAAAAACGAGAAGAGCGAGGATTATAAACGACAAAGAGATGTTTCATAAAATAGATTAAGATTGGTTAATGTTAAGAAAGATTAAAATGGCATAAAAGACAGCATAAGCTACTAAACCAATAACGATTTCAAAAAGACGACGTTTAGCTTTGCGGGCTTTTTCTTCGTTGCCACCAGCCGTGAGATATTGAATCCCAACAATTGAAATACCGATGACACCGAGGATACCAACACCGATAGTCATAATGTCAACAACAAGCTTTAAAATATTAATGATTGATCCTCCTTCGCCATCATCTTTGAGACATTTTTCACCGTTGGTACCTATAACAATATTATCTTCGTTGCCTAAAATCGAAACGGGCACCGTACCTTCTGGACAAGCGGCAAAAACGGGAGCTGGAACGAAAAGAAATGCCCCTAGAATAATTGTTAGGATACTTAGTATATATTTCTTCATATTCCTCCTACCTTAAATATTCGTGTAATTTTTTGGTATCTTTGTTCTTGCGAAGTTTAGAAAGAGCTTTAGCCTCAATTTGACGAATGCGCTCACGAGTAACATCAAACTCGGCACCAACTTCTTCCAATGTGTGTGGGCGACCACCGCCGATGCCAAAACGAAGACGGATAATTTTCTGTTCCCTATCGGTTAATGTAGCGATAATCTCGGAAAGTTGTTCTTTTAAAATTTGATTGGCGGCGGAATCTTCGGGAGAGTCGCGCTCTTCATCTTCAACAAAATCGCCGAGAACAGAATCTTCATCGTCACCTTCGCGACCGACGGAAGCGTCAAGCGATGCAATATCCTGCTTGATACGCATAACGTAGTCAATCTTTTCAGGTTCCATGTCGAGCTCTTTCGCAATTTCTTCGTTGGTTGGTTCGCGATTTAATTCAGAAGTGAGCTTACGTGTAGTGCGGAGGACTTTGTTGATGGTCTCAACCATGTGGACTGGAATACGAATAGTACGAGCCTGATCAGCGATAGCGCGAGTAATGGCTTGTCGAACCCACCAAGTAGCATAAGTCGAGAACTTAAAACCTTTGTCGGGGTCGAATTTTTCAACAGCTCTAAGAAGCCCTGTGTTCCCTTCCTGAATGAGATCAAGAAAATCAAGGCCACGACCACCATAACGTTTGGCAATAGAAACAACAAGGCGCATATTAGATTCAACCATTTTATCCTTGGCTTTTTTGTCGCCTTTGATAATGCGCTGAGCAAGGTCAGCTTCTTCTTCAGGAGTCAGAAGCGGAATTTTACCAATTTCTCGAAGATAAAGTCTTACTGAGTCATCCGCGAAAGCATCAACATTCTCGGCAGTAATAGCAAGCTCTTCGTCGGAAAGTTCTTCTTCGTTTTCGAGGTCATCGGTCGCTGGCTCCTCGAGTTCAAGATTTAAATCTTTTGCATTCAAAATATCGTCTTTTTGAGAGTTCATTATGACAAATTATAATCTAATCTTGCAAATATTGCAAGTCATAGATTTGTTTTAAAATTTCATCGTAACGAGCATCGTCTTCGCTTAAAGTCTCGAGTTCTGCATTAAGAGCTGTGATTTTATGTTGATTTAATTCCCTAGTGTAACGATTGAGCAGTTCAATGGCTTCTTTTTCGTAATTGGGAGTTTTAATATTTTCGTGATCGCGATTAAAAACAAGTTCTAATTCGGCGAGACGAGTTTCATCTTCAGGAATATCAAAAGGAAGTTTAACTTTAGTGACTCCGCCAAAAATTTGAAGAGCAATGAGACTATTTTCGAGTTTTTTGAGCTGGTCACTTTTTATCTCAGTCTTGGGTTTTTTATAATACTTCCTAGTGGCAGATTGAATAAAATTTTTATACAGACGGTCACCCTTCTCGCGAAGAACAGAAGTTTCAACATCTAGTTTCTTGGCAATTTTTTCTTCGTAAGCACGGCGTTCGACCTCATCTTTGACGTAACTCAAAAGTTTTAAGGCGACATCAGAATATTTACGTTTATCAGGAGCGGAACGAAGGTTAAGGTTTTCCTCATATTTATTAAGTAGCCAGTCCACGGCAGGAATACGATGCTCGACAGCGTCATGCCAGAGTGCTGGGTCTTTTTGAATAAGCTCATCAGGGTCTTTGGCACCGTGATAATCAGAAATCACGGTGAGATCAATGCCGAGATCGCCAGCGAGCATAATGGCGCGTTCGGTAGCCTTCACGCCAGCTTCATCACCGTCGTAAGCAAGTCGAATATCGGAAGTAAGATTAGATAAAGCCTTTAAGTGCTGTTCAGTCATAGCCGTGCCGCTGGTGGCAACAGCTTCTTTTACTCCAGCTTGGTGACTCGAAATTACATCCATATTTCCTTCAACAATCACGACAAAACCGCTTCGACGGATAGACTCTTTGGCCTGGTAAAGGCCGAAGATAAACTTGGATTTATTAAATAACAAGGTTTCAGGGGTATTTAGATA
Organism: uncultured Candidatus Saccharibacteria bacterium; assembly: GCA_946638615.1. Classification (GTDB taxonomy): domain Bacteria; phylum Patescibacteriota; class Saccharimonadia; order Saccharimonadales; family Saccharimonadaceae; genus Nanosyncoccus. Next base: position 33,772 of record CAMPBO010000003.1, read on the forward strand.
TTTTGGTTCGCCTTTATCTAAAATACGGGCAGTAAATCCAATCACGTTGCCAGTAGTATCGATAAACGGAACCATCATGCGATTTTTAAAAAGATCAGACTTAAAACGATTAAGTAGGCCAGCGGTGTCAAGCTCGTCTTCAGTGTAACCACGTTTTTTGAGAACTTCAATTAGAGCTTTGCCACTGGCAGGAGCATAGCCGATTTTAAAATCTTGAACGGTTTTACGATTAAGATTACGCCGATAAAAGACATATTCGCAAACCGCTTTACTGCGAACAAGACAAGCTTGATAATATTTAGCGGCAAGGGCAAGAGCTTCTTTGGCGCGAATTTTTTTCTTAGAAACAGCGGTGTCGCCACCGCGATATTTAGTAAGATCGACACCAGCTTGACCAGCGAGTTTTTCGAGAGCCTCTTTAAAGCTAATGCCTTCAACCTCCATTACGAAAGTAAAAATATCTCCACCTTTATTGGCTGAAAAATCGTGCCAGATGCCTTTTTCGGGTGAAACCATAAAAGAAGGGGTTTTATCAACGCCCCAAGGAGAGTGGCCTTTCAGATTACGACCAGCACGTTTTAATTCCACATATTGCCCGACAACATCTTCCACCGCGAGCCTGGATTTAATTTCCTCTTTCGCGTCGTTCATGTTTTTATTATAACACGAACTGAGGCTATTCTTATGTTCGCGAGAGAGCTACTCAAAAATAATTTTAGACATATGATATAATAAAATTATGCAAGGACAAGATTATCTTAATCAAATCTCAATGTACAATCGGCCAGTCAAAAAAACACGAACGGGTATTTTTAAATCAAAGATTTTTATGGTAAGCATGATTGGGATAATTGCTCTGATTGTTATCATAATCATCGGGGCAATAATTAGCGGGAGTAAGAGCGGAGAGAAAAATTTAAGTTTAACTTTAAAATTACATCTTGATAATACTGCTTCTGTGATTTCGGAATATCAGCCACGATTAAAATCTTCGGATTTGCGCTCCCTTAGTGCATCTTTAACGAGTGTGATTTCTAATACTAGTCGCGAACTAACGGATTATCTCACCTCAAAATATAACTACAAAGATAATGAGGTAGATAAAAACCTTGTCGATGAAGCTAATTTATTAAAAGACGGTCTTGAGGCAGATTTATTTGAGGCAAGAATCAATGGGAATCTCGACCGAATTTATGCACATAAAATGGTTTTTGAAATTTCTTCGTTTATGAATGAAGAAACAAAACTTATTAATACAACTTCGGATTCATCTTATAAAGATTTATTAATAAAATCTTATAACAGTTTTAAAAACTTATCTGATGGTTTTAGCAATTTTTCGGAAACTAAATAAAGAAAAGGAGATATATGACAAAAACTGAAGTAGCAAAAAAAGAAACTTCTAAAGTTAAAAAAGTAAAAGAAACTTTAAAAGTAGCGCGCGAAAAAAGTGGCGGATTCCGTAAAGAATTTGTTGAGTTTATTAACCGTGGGTCGGTGGTGGACCTTGCTGTAGGTGTAGCAGTGGGTGGAGCTTTTACAGCAATTGTTAATTCCTTAGTCAAAGATATCGTAATGCCAATTGTAGGACTGATTGCTGGTGGAGTAGATTTTACAAAACTTGCAATTCGGATTCCAAATTTTTTTGGAACAGGCGATGAGGCAGTGATTGCTTATGGTAATTTTTTACAAAGCGTACTTCAGTTTTTGATTATTGCCTGGGTGATTTTTATGATTATTAAAGGTATGAATCGTTTACACCGCCGACGCGATGCGAAGGCAGCAAAAGCAACAAAGTAATTTGTAAATATCGTGTAGAACTAAACCAATTAGAAGTTCGATGGACTTTAGGCCGAAAGGTTGTAGCTTAAACGAATAAGATCAGCAATTTCGTCATTCGTGAGCTGACCGGCAGGGATAATTTCAATACCACCTCGACCAAAATACCGAGACTCCATGACAGATTCATATTTGGTTTTTAAATGCTGACTAAGTTTTTCATCACAACGCACTTCGAAAGTGTGCGAGTTCTCAATTAAAAAAGCTTTGTCGTTTCTGTAATATATAGTACGTTTTGTGTTGTGATGATTCGGGTTCTTGTTGTGTTGATTAGTATTTTGATTAAGTTCAGTTTTAGCAGTAAATTCGCCAATTCCACTTATTTTAGAAAGGTCAGGTACCATTTTAACTCCTCTATAGAACCATTAATATCATCGAGCGCGCGATGATTTTCGGGTTTAATAAATTTTTTATTCAGAGCGTTTTCGAAATAAATTTTCCAAGCGGAGACATCAAGCATACGATAATGAAGTTTCTTATTTAGTTCGGGCATTTCGCGTTCTAAGAATTTACGATCTTGATGAATAGAATTACCTGCAAGATAAATTTCTTTACCGAAATGTTTTTTAACAAAATTAAGTAGTTCCCTTTCGACAACGGCCACAGGTTGACCATTGACATTTTGGGCAATGAGAGCATCACGAGATTTACTGTTTTTCTCCCAAAATTCGCCAACCATGCGAGATTTAATGAGCTCGTCGTCAACTTTAACGATAGCTTCGTATTTTGCGATTTCATTTAGAGCCATATCAGTTGCAACGGCGGCAACTTCGAGAATCTTGTCTTTTGTAGGATCAAGGCCGGTCATTTCAAGATCAATCCAGAGTAATTTAGCTTTTTTCATAATAACATTATACCACCTTAAAAGATATGTTATACATATCGTGTTTTTTGCCGCTCCTTAGGGCTTTCCAATTTTTGGTAACAATATTTTCTAAAAAGAGACGGGATTTTTTGCCAGTTTCTTCCCTGGCTAAATCTGTAATGAGGCCTCTACTTTGAGCTTTGCGAAGCATCATGTATGTTAAGGAGTGGCTTCTAGTATTGTAAGTTTCGCCAGGCTTTAAACCTTCGAATAGTTTTGTGGTTTCGGCTTCAAAAATCTCAGAGCTGGTTTTACCGTGATATTTTATTAGATTGGGAAGGAGATTTAGACGTTGAGTAATGTGATTTTTGCGATCCACCTTAAACATCGAGCCGTTGACACCATTAATGTTGTACTCAACTGAATCTGCTGCCAAAAGAGCCGCTGGCGCAAGCAAAGGAATGGTGGCTGGGATGAGGCACATCGCGCCCACCGAGGCAAAGGTTAGGGCGAGACTGCCCGTAGCAACTGCTCCGTGTTTTAAGGCTTGACTAACTAAATTCTCGCGGTGAGTGATTTGTGGCACTGGAGCCTCTTTAATGGTTGGTGCGGTTTCGAGTGGAGCATTTTTGTGATATGCTTCCTCAACATGTTCACGGGCTTCATCGAGTTCAGCCGATTTCTCTTGTCTTGATAATGAAGGGTCTCTTTCTAGATTTTCTGTAGCGTCGCCAGAATCTTTTTCACCGCCAAATGGAGTCACCTCGCCAATATCCCAGCGTGAATCGTCTTGGGACTCATGACTAAATTCGCCAATATTTTTGTTCGCCACTACATTTCCTCTGGGATTTCAATACCTAAAATGTTTAGACCGTGGGTCATAGTATCTAGGTAGACTTTGACGATTTTTAGGCGCTCTTTTTCCTCGCTTGAGCCGGTGACTTGGCAATTTTCATAAAATCTTGAGAAGTCCTGGGCGAGTTCGTATAGGTAATTTGCGACTTTGTGTGGGGCCATCTCGGCAACAGATTCGGCAAGCATACCCCTATACTCCAAAAGTTTTTTAATTAATGCCCTCTCGCTTGGATGGAGGTCTCTCGACCCCGTTCGCTCAGGCCCGTCGTCACGGGCTTCGCTCTCTTCGCTCGGGTCGTAACCCTCGCGGGACACGGTCTCAAGACCTTCATCCTGCGCGAACGCGTTTGTCAAAATCTTCTTGGCGCGGACACAGGAGTAGAGGAGATATGGACCAGAGTTGCCGGTCATTTTGACGGATTCTTTTGGATCAAAAATGATATTACCGCCCATTTTGTATTTCAAAAAGGCATATTTCGTAGCGGCGAGAGAAACTTTTTCGTCGGTTGAGCTATATTCGGACTTTAATTCATCTTTCACGAGGTCGAGGACCTCAACGGCTTTTAAGAAGTTGCCCTTTCTCGAAGACATTTTAACGTTGCCTGGGAGCTTGACGAGGCCGTGAGTCAAGTGTGTGGTTTTTGCGACTAAGTCTGGGGCGTACTGCTCGATAGATTTCAAAACCACTTTCATGTATTCGAGCTGTTCGTTGCCGGTGATGACCACAGATTTGTCAAAATGATAATCGTTGTTTTTGGTGAAAATCAGACCGACGTCCTTAGCTTCATAAGTTGGGACGCCCTCTTTATTGATAAAGACACGGGTATGGAGACCATATGGTTCACCCTTAAAGACTACGGCGCCGTCGGATTCTTCATAAACTCCGGCCGCGAGCTCTTTTCTGACGGTCTCAAGGCCGAGGGCAGCGACGGTAGATTCGGGGTAATATTTGTCGAACTTAACGCCGATGCTAGCATAAAAATTGTTGAAGTACTCATAGCTTAATTCGCGACCTTTCCAATAAAGATCGGAAATTGGCGTGCCATGGATACCCTCAGCGTTGATCTTGTAAATTTCTTTGTTGAGCCTTGTGATTTCGGCGTGGGCTTGCTCGTCTTCATCGTAAGCGGCAGTACCTTCGACGTAACATTTTGAAATATCTTCTATGGTGAGGTTGTCTGGAGTGAAGCCGTTTCTTAGCAAGGCGTAGCTAGTCTTGGCCACGTGGAGACCAACGTCACCACCGAAGTTGGCACGGATGACTTTGGCGCCAGCGTATTCGTAGAGTCTCGAAATGGAATCACCGACAATGCTGGTATAGAGATGGCCGACATGGAGGACCTTAAACGGATTTGGGTCGCTGAATTCGCAGATTACCGTTTTGCCGCTAAGTTCGTTCGATTTGGTCTCGTTATCAAAACCATTATTTAAACTATCAAGTTTTTGACTTAGATAGTTATCAGATAAATTGAAGTTTAAGAAACCTGGATTAGAAATTCCGACATTTAATTCTTTATTTAATTCCTCGGCAATATCCATTGGAGATTTATGAAGATCTTTTGCGAGTTTTAATGGGGCGTTGGTGGAGTAATCGGCGTCGATATTACTTGGAGATGGGGTAAGCTCGGGCTCAAAATCAAGATTGTATAAATTTTTTATTATGAGTTTTAATTTTTGCTTGATTTCTTCCATATATAATATATATTATATCATATCTTATATAATATGATATAATAGAGGTAGTTGCGGGTATCGTATAGCGGCTATTATGTATCCTTCCCAAGGATGAGATCAGGGTCCGACTCCCTGTACCCGCACCAGTGAAAGTAGAATAACCACTTGTGGTTATTTTTAGTTTCTGTGGAGTGGGGTCCTGGGAGACCTTGCTCCCTGTATCCGCACTAGTGTTGAGAGCTTGCTCTCGTTTGTTATTTGAAGATCAAAAGAAATTGTATTACTCTTCGGTATTGATTTCGATGAGCTCGTGAATTTTGCCTTCCTCTTCTAGGATGGCGAAACGCTCGCCAAACTCAGTGAATGGAATTTTGATAGAAACAAAGTTAACTTCGATATCGGTTTTATTAATAAGCTTAACAAAATAATAACTGTCGCCATTCATAGAAATAAATTTGCCACTGCTTTGTCCTGGCTCCAACTTCATAGCCTCTGAAGCACGGCCGCCGTCAATGTTTTTGCTATCGACGAGACCCCCTGTCTCCTCGTAAATAATTTTGTCGCCAAGAGCTTCAATTACTGCATTATAATTATTATTATTAGACGCAAGGACTGATTCGACTTGTGTAGCAATTTGGTTGGCGGCATCATCTATAGCGATAGAAACTTTAGCTTTGATGAGATTTAGATAAAGCATTCTGCGATATTCTGATTTGGTGAGACCAAAATTATCTTCAACGATTTTAAGAAAACTAGCTTCGCTACGATTAGTGCCACCAATAGTTAAATGTCGAGCAAACTCTTCGTCAATCTCTTCTTCTGAAACAGTAATATTTTGCTCTTTAGCAAGACTAATGGCATAAGTGTATTTTTCGGCTTCAGAAAGAGCAGAACGTTTGTATTCGTTACGAAGATAATTAAGGGAACTCTCATCGGTTTGATTGTTAAATTGACGTTCGACTGAAATAATACTGCTACGATATAACATTAAATAATCTGAAAAGCGAACATCTTCGTTATTAACAGTAGCAACGGGGATTGGAAAAATTTGAGTAGCTCTAAAAAGTAGCTCATCGGTCATATCAAAACGATACAAAGCGAACCAGCCACCAGTAAAAACTAGTGCAAAAATAACAACCGCAATAAGTATAGTGCTGGTGACAATACGATAACGTGTCCACTGAAGAGGATATTTGAACTTACGGCCAGTAGCAAGAACCTCTTCGCGACGCTCTGCGACTTTTTCTTGCTCGGTTTTCTTGTCGTCTTTTTTCTTTAATATATTCATAGTTTAAATTAGTTAATAGAAGATAATGGTGATCCGGGTGCGAGTCGAACGCACAACCTTTTCCTTAGGACGGAACTGCTCTATCCATTGAGCTACCGGACCCCGTATCAAGATTATATCATGAATTGGGCCTTCATGTTATAATGGGATTATGCATAAGCTTAAAACCATTATTTACTTCGCCGTTTTCCTATTAATGACGGCGGGGATGGGGGTAAGCGTGTTTTTCTCGATTCGTGGAGATGCAGAAGCAGATTATGTGGTGGAAACTAATGCATTTTTTGCGCCGTTTGAATTTTATGAAAATCGACAAATTGTAGGAGTGGATATTGAAATTGTAAATCGCGTGGCAGAAAAATTAAATAAAAAGATTCAAATTAAAAACGTCGAGTTCGATGTAATTATTGATAACGTAGAAGCGGGGCGAATTGCTGATGCTGGAGCTGCTGGGTTAACAATTACGGAGGCGCGAGCCGAAAAAGTAAATTTTACAATTCCCTATTACACTTCAGTACAATATGTAATTTTCAATCGGAACGCTCCGCCATCAATGCGAGATAATCATATTGTATGGGAAGCTTTGGCGGGGACGAAACTTGGTACGCAAACTGGAAGTACTGGTTATATTTTTGTGGATGATGAAATTAAAAACGGAATTTTGTCTGGAACTGGAACAACTGTAAGAGGGATTGATTCACATCAGCTGGCTGCTGATGCGATTGGCGCACACATTATTGACTATGCGATTGCCGATGAACTAGCAGCAAAATTTATTGTCGACAAAAACCCAGAGCTCGACGCTTTGCCATTATATTATTCAGGACCAACTCGAGAAGATGATTATCCTGTAGAAGAATCCTATGCAATCGCAGTCAATAAGAGTAAAAATGATTTACTAGAAGCTTTTAATGAAGTATTAGCCGAAATGCTAACCGAAAACGATAAGGGCGAAACTGAAATTGATAGATTAGTATTAAAATATATGGGGCTTTTAAATGAATGAATTCTTTTCTAAAATAACTGAACTTTTTAGTACACCAGAATATATTGATTCCCTACTGCACGGATTTTGGTTGACCATTCAAATATCGTATTTTGCGATTTTGATTGGAGTAATCCTCGGCACAATAATTGCGCTAATTGATACGGCAAAACCTTCGAAGTGGCTAATGATACCGAAATTTATTTGTCGAGCTTATACAACTGTGATTCGTGGCACACCGATGGCATTGCAACTTTTTATTATGTTCTTTGTGATTTTTGCAATTAAAGGATTCCCGAGTATTATTACTGCGATACTGGCATTTGGGCTCAACTCTGCAGCCTATACGGCAGAGGTTATTCGTGGAGGAATTTTGTCAGTAGATAAAGGCCAAACTGAAGCAGGACTGGCACTAGGACTGTCGCGAATGACAATTTTTATGCGAATTGTGGCGCCACAGGCGATAAAAAATATCATCCCGGCACTTGGTAACGAAATAATCACCGTGATAAAAGAGACTGCTATAGTAAGCATGGTGGGGATGTATGATCTTAACATGGCAGCAAAAGATATTGGTTCAGGCCAGAACATGGCAAGTTATATAGTGCCAATGTTTGTGGCGGCGTTATTCTATCTCGCAGTAATCTATGTGATTACGTTTATTGTCAAACAAATCGAGAAAAGTTTACGTAAAAGTGATTGAGGGTGGAAAAATAAATGAATGGTAATACGGATTTAAAAGTTAAAAATTTACGAAAATATTTTGGCTCCAATAAAGTACTGAACGGAATTGATTTTGAGCTTAAAGAAGGCGAAAGAGTAGTAGTACTCGGACCATCAGGGTCGGGTAAGTCAACTTTCTTACGTTGCATTAATTGGATGGAAGAGCCAACGGCTGGTAAAATAATTTTGGATGACGTGTCGATTACTGAAAAAAATGTGCGGATGATGAGACGTCGTATTGGTATGGTGTTTCAGCATTTTAATTTGATTAATAATCTGACGGTGATGGACAATTTGCTTTTGGCGCCAGTAAAATTGAAACTATTGAAACGCGACGCAGCAAAAAAGCGGGCGCAAGAACTTTTGAAGCATATTGGGCTACTCGATAAGGCTGATGCATTCCCTGCCAGTTTGTCGGGCGGGCAAAAACAACGCGTGGCGATTATTCGGGCAATGATGTTGTCGCCAGAAGTGTTGCTCTTTGACGAACCGACTTCGGCGCTCGATCCAGAATCAATTGGTGATGTGTTGTCCCTCATTCGCGAGCTGGCGGGGAGAGGCATGACTTTCATAATCGTGACACACGAGATGAATTTTGCAAAAGAAATCGCAACGCGCATTGTATTTCTTGATAAAGGTAAAATTATTGAAGAGGGTACACCTGAAGAGTTTTTCAAGCACCCAAAAACCCCGCGAGTGCAAGAGTTCCTAAAGAAGGTATTATAGATTTAAGAGACCTTAGACTCATAGACGAGGCGAGATTGGTTTTCGTCTAGGATGTTGGATTTACCAGAGAGAAAAAGGTTATCAAGAAGATCTGGATCGTCAATATGATCTTCAATATAATGCCAGACAAGATTGGCGCCATTATAGTAAACTAAGTCTTTGTTATTAGGGAGTTCGCCCGTGCCGCGAAAGCAGCGCATGGTACGGTTAAAGATAGCGTCATCTTTAGCATGAAACCTAGTGGATTTTTCGGTTGAAGACTCTTCGGGCTTACACTTTTTGAGATAAAGGAGTTTCTGTTGAATATCAAAAACTTCGCGAAAATTTTTGCCTTTGAAATTTGCGAGTCCAATATTAATATAATGCTCAACACCAGAGTCGGAATATTTACCCTCAACAGCTTGCTCGCAACATTTAGCGATACCCTCATCGATTACTTCGTTCCCTGGAAGCTCGTGAGACATTGCAGAAATCCCATAATCTTCATAAACCATAGCTCGATAGGCATGAGTACATAGCTCGTGTGCAAGAATCTTTTTGAGTCCAAGTCTTGAAAAGTTACCAGAGGCGCGTTCGACTGGAAAGATAATAACACGTTTATCATGATTAACTGAGACACTGCTGTCATCCTTGCTCATAACAGCTCGATAGTCAGTATGCTCTAACCCGATTTCTTCGGTAATTATTTCATTGGCAATATTGCAAGCTTCTTCTGTGGTAAATTCGTCTTTATCTTCTGGAATATGTTGCCAGAAATTTTCGAACAATAAATTTATCATCTCCGAAAAACGCTCTACTGTTTCTGGGCTGGGTTTAAAACGTTCAGATGATACTGGTTTCAGTTCGCCTATCTCAGAAATAAGCGAATCATATATCTTTTTGTCATCTTCAGATAAAATGTCAACTGGAATGGATGCTAACCCTTCGGACAGAAGAGAATAGAAAGTGTCCTCGTCGGGGGTGCCGTAAAGCGCTTCGTTGGTGAAGCGATGCGTTTCCGCGTAGGTGGCTTTTTCTTCGGGAGTGACAGCCGAATTGTACGAGATGCAATCTTGGACAAAGGCATTCTTCTTGGCAACATCATCAGTAATAATCTGGAGGGTAAGTTCTTCTACGTTGGACAAAGTCGCAGTACCCATCTGCTCATAAACATCGGCAATGGTTTTTAGATTTGAAGCTATGCTTTCTTCATCAATATTACCCTGCTCAAAATTTGGTCTAGTCAAGTTGGGATTGTTAAAAAATTCAGCCTTAGCGGTAGCACGATTGGTGGGATTTAATACTTCATAAACAGTAATACTAGTGCTGGAAGCTTTTTCTAGAAGTTCGGAAAAATCGGAAGATTTTTCGATTTCTGTTTGATTACTAAATGTATTAAGATTTTCCATAAGCCCTTTCTATCATGATTATATCAAAAAACTCCTTTTTACGGGAGTTTTTGATACGGTGTGTGCTTAACGGGTGTATTTTTCGTTAAGGTCAGAGTAGTCGTAAAGCTCGTTGGCGTTGAACCAAAGATCGATTTCCTTTTTGGCTTCTTCGGCATTAGATGAAGCGTGGACAAGATTAGGAACACCTGTACCTTTAGCATCAGAATAGCCGAAGCTCATGTGAGAATAGTCACCACGAATAGTACCCATTTCGGCAGATTTTGGCTCAGTAGGACCAACAATCTTGCGAACTAAAGGAATAGCTTCGACGCCTTCTAATACCATGGCGATAACTGGCCCAGTCATCATGTATTCAACATTGTAACGAAAAACTTGTTCGCCACGACGAGTAATCATTTGGCCAATACCCTCATAGTGTTCACGATACAGATGTTCGTCTGGCATAACCATCTTCATGCCAACGATTTTAAGACCAACACGCTCGAAACGATGAATAATCTCACCAATGATGCCGCGCTGGACAGTGTCAGGCTTTAATACTACTAAACTTCTTTGAATAAAATCTTCTGATTTTGACATAAAACTCCTTTTCGCAATTATATCATAGATTTAACTTTTTAATCGTCTTCTGTACTACGTTATAAGCGGGTCCTGCTGGACTTTTCCTTCCCGCGACTCCTCCCTGACGGGAGCTTCGCGGGAACCCTCCCAAGTCCGTCACCTGTCAGTAACATGCTATAATGAAAACATGGATATTTATGAGCTGATCAATGATTTTTTGGAACATCTTGAGATTGAAGCTGGACGAAGTAAGCGGACGGTTGAGAATTATCGGCTATACCTAGAGAGGTTTGCGGAGCTTTCAGAAGAGATTCTAGGTAAGGGCGAACTTAAAGCGCAAGATATAGATAAGGAACTTCTTAGAAAATATAGGTTAAAATTAAATCGTTATGGCTCAGAGATGGGCGGAGATGATCTTAAGGTAATTACACAAACTTATCATTTAATTGCGCTTCGAGGTTTTTTGAAATATTTAGCAAGAAGAGATATTAAATCGCTTGACCCCTCGCTAGTGGATTTACCAAAGGCGGCCAGGAAACAAGTGACATTTCTTCATTTTGATGAAGTAGAAGATATGCTTGGGCAGATTGATTTGTCAACGGAGTCTGGGCTGAGAGACAGAGCAATTATCGAACTGTTGTATTCAGGTGGGCTACGGGTGTCTGAACTAGTTGGGCTAAATCGTGACTCGATTAATTTGGATAGACGAGAATTTATGGTGAGAGGTAAGGGTTCTAAGGACCGACCGATTTTTATTTCTCAGTCGGCGGCAGACAGAGTGCGAGATTACTTGGACGCTAGGACTGATTCCCTACCGGCGTTGTTTTTAAATAATTCAAAGCATACACAAGCGGTAGATACTTCGGGAGATTATCGGCGAATGACAGCGAGGTCGGTCGAAAGAATCGTGGAAAAATACGCAAGGTTGGCTGGGATCACCAAGCATGTGTCACCACACACTCTTAGACATTCGTTTGCGACAGATTTATTGATGAATGGGGCGGATTTACGTTCGGTGCAATCAATGCTGGGACATGCGGATATTTCGACCACACAGATTTACACACACGTAACCGATAAACATTTAAAAGAGATTCACGATAAGTTTCATAGCGAGACGAGCTAGGGATATTTTTAGGAAAAGCTTTTTAGCTTGTTACTTAACTACACAACGGATAGAATAAGTAGGACCGTTATTTTGGATATTATATGGTGTATATATATTGTTGTTTGAAACACTAATACCGCTACTTGATGTCAGATAATATCCAGAATTAACAGCAGATAGATAAAAGTTTGATACATAATTAACTGTTGATAATCTAAGTAGAGAGGCTTTTTTCGCGGCAAATATGCTTTGATAGTTTTGGCTGCTCGCAATTTTCCAGCCTTTGGGACAAATATCTTGTGCTTTTTCTTTGCCGTCATACGAGGAGCCCACCCAAGCCGCTACAGGATTATAGAAAATTCTGCTATTACTAATAGCCATTACCACTGGCGATGTTCCCATTACCTGCTGGGCATATCCACCTAGATATTGGGCAATATAGCCTTGACAACCCTGAGCACAGGCCATAGGATTTGGCGAACTTGCACATGCCTGACATACGCTAGCTATACTATTACCGGCAGCACTGATTGTATTCATAGTTTCGCTAGACAACGTAACCATCGGAAAACTAGCTGGGTTGGTAAAATTGGATTGAGAACTTTGAAGGTTCTGATAGATGCTGAGATCTTGAGTCATCCAACAAACATTATCAATATGTCTTACGGTATAGGGTTTTTCGTCGCGATGATCGTAGATCGTATAATCACCCGTAGAGGCTAATGAAGCGCAATGGTCTATGGTAAAATCTTGCATATAATATTTCTGATTGGCTGGGTATTGAATTTTTTCCCATTGGGCGTAGAGAGTTATAGTGGTGGTGGAACTAGTTGAGGCTGGAGCCACAAAAGTAGCTCCATTAGCATAAGATTGCCCATTGCCATTCGCAGAAGTATTCCAGCCTTTGAATGTATAGCCAGTCCGTGAAAAAGCGTTGCCCGCAAGCTTCGCTGAGCTACCAAAATTAATGGATTGATTAGCCATGCTACCACTAGTACTACCATTCCCATTAAAAGAAATTATAAAAGGACGACAAGGAGACGTATATGTGATATTAGGGCTATTAAAGGCGCTACGCGTTTCGCAAGGAATGATTTTATCATTTATAAAAGCAAAGACATTCCAGGTACCTCCCTCACCTACGGCATTACTTGCAGTAAAAGTTCTGTTTAGGTTTAATTTGCCTGAGGAAGTAACTGTTACGGTAGCACTAGTGATGTTTGAGTTTTTATCACTATAATTGTCAACATAATAATAATATTTGTCGCCACCAAGAGTGTTGATTTTAAAAATCTCTTCACGACAAGAGCCTGTACAGTCTATGTTTAGAGTAGCAATGGCTGGTTGCCCAGGGATAAAACTAGCTGCCTTATTGTTGTAAAATGCCGTAAAGCTTTGGCCGTCAGTACGAACTCCATGGACATGAGAATCAAGATCTCTATGAGCAGTAGTCCAAGAAAGTTTGATGGTAATTTCTTCGTTCCACATAGCATAAAGATAAATGATACTATTAGAACTTAAGTTCGGTGCAGTGTATTTGCATTTGTCACCCTCGGCGGTAACATTGCCAAAATTATTGACCTTACAAAGGTTATTTTCCCAAGAAACGTTACCACCAGTAAGATCTTGTCGAAGACTCCAGCCAACAAAACCAGCATTATTCTCATAACGAGGAATATAAACCGATTCTCCAGGGTAAACGGTTTGACGCACAACTGGGACACTAGGACCGCCGTTGCTCATATATATAATAGTAACTCTAGATTTATTACGATTGACGGTATCTGGTGGACTATAAAGACGCATGACAGTAGAAATAGCTGTAGGTGTATCGGCACCAGTGCCATACCAACAAGTACGAATATAGAAATCATAAAATCCAGAACCTCGTGACGGTGAAGTAGATCCGACAATTTGAGTGGAATTAGAATCTTTTACGGCGATTACATAAATCCCCTCGGCACGATAAAGATTAGAGCTAGTCGTGGAACCAATAAGACTATCGGCGCTCGATGCTTCTTCTGCAGAATAGATCAAACGAGGAAAAGTTGCAGCGGGCTTGAAATAATTGCTACTATATCCGACATAAGCGTTCGCTGGATTAGTATTGAGGGCTCGTGGGTTAATAATAAAACCATGGTTTTTTAAAACATCACTATTTTGAACTTCTTGACAAGTCTGAGGAGAATAATTTAGATAATCCGTGCCGTCTGTTGCAGGGTCAATTGCATTATCAATAATTTTATCCCAAAGTTGAATATATGGATCATCTATGCTGGCATCAATACCAGTAACATAGGCGGAATGAATAAAACGTAGTGCTTCAGCCTGGACGTCAATCTCTTCGCGAGCAAGAGTAGTCTCAAGAGCGGTTTCAACGCTTGAAGTGCCACCTGTCATAACAGCTACCACAGCAATGGCTACCATTGAAAAAATACCTATAGCTAGAGATACCTCAACCAATGTATCACCCACTCGTCTCTTCATAATTTTATTATATCATGCTTATGAAAAAATCCGCAAAAGATAATGTTAAAACGAATGCCATTACTAAGAATGGGCCAAAATGAATTTTGTAATGACGCTTCCCTTTTTGTAAAGGAATTGTAACGACGCAAGCAAAAAAATTAGAAAGAAAGAGTACGATAAGAGCATACCAAGGACTCATAAGTGCAATTCCAATAGCCGTGCCGAGTAACCAATCTCCATTACCAACCCATTTGCCTCTTGAAATGAGGTAAAGCAAAAGGTAAAGCCCACCTAAAATTAGCACCGATGAAAGCGGAGCAATAATATTTTCAAATGAAAATGGCGCAACTAAAAGCAAGGTCCATTCTTTCAGGATTAGTATAATTATAGCACAAATAATTGAAAAAGTCAAGCAAAAGCTCGGTAGTTCACCATAGGCTCCGTCGTAGATTGCCAAAAAACTTAGGCTTAAAGTAAGCACTAGCGTCATTACGAAAATTGCCCAGTCTAGCGGCATGGCGGTTTCAAGATTAATGGTTGTGCCTAAAATCAAAAAAGCAAGGGCGAGCCCTAGCTCGGAAAAGAATTCGAGTAGGCCAATTTTGTTGCCACATTTACGACATTTTCCTTTTAGAAATAGCCACGAAAATATTGGAATGTTATCGTACCATTTTATTTTGTTTTTGCATGAAAGACAGACTGAATGGTTGCCAAGTGGTTCATAATCCTTCTGGGTTTCTTTTAAGCGTAGTCGACGAGCCTGGCAACAAAGATAAGAACCCAAACAGGCTCCAATGATAAATAAAAATATGAAAAACATAACCTGCATAATTATATTTTAGCATAACTTGTTTTCTAATGAAAAATAATTTATAATGACGCTAAGGAGAAATATGAAGCAGGGTGCAAAAAAGAGAAAAGGGTTTACGATTATCGAAGTAGTTTTGGTGCTTGGAATTGCTGGTTTAATTTTTCTTATGGTGTTTGTAGCCTTACCAGCCCTACAGAGAAATTCGCGTGATGCAAGAAGACGTGATGATATGATAACTTTTGCAGATGCGTTTAAAAAATACCAATCCAACAATCGCGGTACATCACCAACTACAGCCGAAAGTGGGTCCACTACGGTAGTAGCAACAGCATCACTCTATACCAATACCAGTATTCAAGCGAATTCTTGGGCGGGGTTTTACCGTGATTATTTGCCAAATCCTTTTAAGGATCCCTCGGGAGATGATTACCGAATAGTAGCAGCACAATGTTTGCCTGCAACATCTACTGGAAAATGTACTGGAACAGCACAAAATTTAATAAATAGCGTTGGAGATAATACTAATCACTCTATTTTCGTGATAATACAAGCATCCTGCCAAGGTGAAGCAGTTGTCGGAGCGTCGAATCCTAGAAAGGCTGCGATATTATACAACTTGGAAGGTGGTGGAATATATTGCGGAGATATGTAATTCAGCTAGCGACGAGAAAAGCTATTGCTTTTTTGATGAAAATTTGTTACGCTTAGGTAAAGACTATGTCACTAAGATGTCCTAGGGTACATAGGATAAAATTAAGAAAGGATTATATATGGCTAAGGATAATATCAAATCTAAAAAAGGGTTTACGATTATCGAAGTCGTGCTCGTGCTTGCTATCGCGGGTTTAATCTTCCTGATGGTGTTCGTAGCCTTGCCAGCGCTTCAACGCTCGCAGAGGGACACACAGAGGCGGGATGATATGGGTAGGTTCATTTCGCAGCTTGCACAATATCAAGCCAACAACAATAATCAGGTGCCTGGAAAACCTGGTACACTAAACGACTGGACAAATTTCGTTACTAATTATTTACGAGTCGGCGGTGATACTTTTCAAGATCCAAATGGTAGCGATTATTCAGTAGCTAGTGTTTGTGTTATGTCAAATGACACTACTTGCGCCAGTAATTCACTTGGTTCAAAAGTAAAACCAGATGCAGCCTTAACTTGGGATGGAAACAAGAATCAAATTATGGTCTATACTAATGCTCGTTGCAATGGAGAAAAAGCGGTTTATGTAGCAAATTCCCCAAACCAAATAGCGATTCGTTATAAGCTAGAAGGTGCTGGCATTTATTGCGGCAATAACTAATTCTTGATTAGACTAAAATCACCCCCCAAGGGGTGATTTTTAGTGCCGTATAATAAATTATAATTCCCTACCAATGGGGTTGGTCTCGACACAAGAAAATATCAGTGTTAGTTTGACTACGCTCAGTGCATTACTTGCTGGTGTAGTTTTATCAAGAGTATATGATACATGGTTCAAAAAATAAAAAGTATAGAATTATATGAATTTTTTATTTAGACGCTGACGGAATTCACGAGGGAGTAGATTGGAAGAAGTGTACCACCAACTACGACGCCGATAAGGCCGGCCATAATGACCATTAAGATTGGCTCAATCATAGTAGAGATGTTGTTGATTTGTTCTTCGAGCTCGGTTTCGTAAACCTGGGCGGCTTTACCTAACATTTCGTCAATTTTGCCAGACTCTTCACCGATTGAAGACATCTGCGGGACAAGCGGAAGCATATATTCCCTATCGCGTAAAGCTTCGGAAAGTGGCTTACCACCTTTAATAATTTCAAGAGATTTGTTGTATTCCTCTTCAACTACACTATTGGAGACAGATTCTATGGAAATCTTAACCGAATCAAGCATCGGCACGCCAGTTGCAAGCATCATTTCGCAAGTACGAGCAAAGCGCGAAACATAAAGTTTGCGAAATAGCCCACCAAAAATAGGCACACTAATTTTGAAGGTATCCATAGCTTTGCGACCAAATGCAGTACGCTTAACCGCAAAATAAATACCAGCAATAATGCCACCAATAAATAAAGCAACTAGCCACCAGAAATTACCGAAGAAACTAGAAATCATGGTAAGGATTTTAGTAAGAGCGGGCAATTCCTTATTCATATCGGAATAGAGATTATCTACTTGTGGAACCACCATAATCATCATAAAGGCAAGCACCGCAATAATGACAACCAAAATAATAGCAGGATAAACCAAGGCGCCACGGATTTTGCTCATCATGGCGGCGTCTTTCTCTTCCTGATCGGCGAGACGTTTTAAGGCAATATCGAGAGTACCAGAAGTTTCGCCAGCTTGAATCAAAGCTAGATAAACGCCATTAAAAACATCCGGAAACTGAGCGAAAGCGTCGTGGAGGCTCTTGCCAGATTCGACAGCAGCAAGAATCTCTTCAATAATTGCCTTCATGCCTTTGCTCTGGGTCTGTTCAACAACGGTGCGAAGGCTACCGGCAAGTGGGAGACCAGCGCCGATGAGAGTCGCAAGCTGACGCGTAAAAGTAATGCGGTCTTTGTTGGTGACACGAGTTTGCTGTTTACCAAAAATCCCAGCTCCTTCTTCGGTGACTGACTCAGGAATGTAACCTTGATCAATCAAGAGTCGACCTGCAATTTGTTCGGTTTCAGCTTGGATGCTGCCTTTGACAATTTTACCAGTGGACTTTTCTTTGGCTTTGTAATTAAACCGCTTCATTTTAGCCTTTCACCAAACGATTAAGTTCATTGATATCGACAGCATATTCGCGAGCAGAATCGTAAGTGATGACGCCAGTCTGAACAAACTTAGCCAAAGTGCGATCCATAGTTTGCATTCCCTGTTCAGCACTAGTTTGAATAACAGTATCAAGCTGATGAGTTTTACCATCACGAATAAGTGCCCGAATAGCAGAATTTGCTATCATAATCTCGGCAGCTGCAACTCGGCCACCGCCAATAGCTGGAACGAGCCTTTGAGCACAAATAGCCATGAGAATATTGGAAAGTTGCGAACGAACTTGAGGTTGCTGATGAGCTGGAAAAACATCAATCATACGATCGATCGATTGCGCAGCTGAATTAGTATGAAGAGTAGCAAAAACTAAATGACCAGTTTCAGCAATAGTAATAGCAGCCTGAATAGTCTCAAGATCACGCATCTCGCCAATCAGTACAACGTCAGGATCTTCACGTAATGCCGAACGAAGAGCCGCCGCAAAACTGAATGTATCGTAGTGAACCTCGCGTTGAGCAATCACGGAACGTTGAGAGCGATGCGTGAATTCAATCGGGTCTTCGATAGTTATAATGTGCACGGATTTTTCGCGATTAATTTTATCAATAAGTGCAGCTAAAGTAGTAGATTTGCCAGAACCTGTTGGCCCAGTAACAAGAACAAGTCCTCTTGGGAATTCAGCAAAAGTTTCAACAATTGGGGGCATGCCTAAATCGTTGATGTTCTTGATTTGATTGGGGATTAACCGAAAAGCAGCGGCGAGCTTGCCTCTTTCATGAAAAGCATTAACACGAAAACGAGCAATATCGCCAAAAGCAAATGAATAGTCAAACTCTTTGTCTTTAACAAGAATTTTTTGTTGATCTTCGTCAAGTGTGGCAAAAATTAAATTTCTCACAATATCTTCCGATAAGGACGGAATACCTACGATGGGTGTCAACACGCCATCGATGCGTAAAATTGGTGGAAGCCCGTATTGAATATGAAGGTCGGACGCATTTCGTTTAATACATTCTTCGAGTAGGGTTTCGATTCTTGGTGGAGT
This sequence comes from uncultured Candidatus Saccharibacteria bacterium, assembly GCA_946638615.1. GTDB lineage: Bacteria > Patescibacteriota > Saccharimonadia > Saccharimonadales > Saccharimonadaceae > Nanosyncoccus. The sequence continues at coordinate 52,798 of CAMPBO010000003.1, forward strand.
GATTGTTTGCTGCCCACTGTTTTCCATAACATTATTATAGCATAAGTTTTATGACAAGTCACTAGCTACGCGATTAACCTCTTCTATGGTTGTGATGCCTGACAGAACTTTTAAAATACCATCTTGACGCATAGTGACAGTACCTTTAGACCTTGCAAGGCGCATAATCTCATTAGCAGTGGCGTGACTAATGATAAGTTTTTGAATATCCTCGTCGACATCAATGGTTTCATAAAGCCCAGCACGACCTTTATAACCACCTGGCGTTTCTTTGGTGTTCATTCCCTTTGCCAACATATAATGGTCTTCGTTTTTTACTGGAAGGCCTGGATAACCAAGGTCTTCACTAACATTAGCAACATCTTCTTGGCTCTTAGGAAGTAGGTCGCCTACGATTGAGTTAATTCCTTCAGTCTCAATTGGACTAGATTTATAGATTTCGCGTTTTTCGGTAATGCGACGAACAAGACGCTGTCCGATTACAACATTCAATGTAGAGGCGAGAAGAAATGGCTCTATGCCCATATCAAGAAGACGTGGTAAAATACCTGCCGCTGAGTTGGTATGAAGCGTACTAAAGACAAGGTGGCCAGTAAGTGCGGCTTGTACGGCCAGACTAGCGGTTTCAGAATCACGAATTTCCCCAACCATCACGACATCAGGGTCTTGGCGAAGAATGCTTCGAAGACCAGAAGCAAAAGTTAAACCAGCATCAACATTGACTTGAATTTGATTGATACCATCCATTTTATATTCAACTGGGTCTTCCAGGGTTACAATGTTAATTTCTTCAGATTTAATTTGCTGAATCAGCGCATAAAGGGTTGTAGATTTACCAGAACCTGTTGGACCAGAAGTTAGAATCATACCATTAGGCTTCTTGATACCAGTAAGAACATCACGGAGCGCACGACCGCTCATACCCATTTTTTCAATCTCCATAGAAACACCAGTTTTATCAAGAAGACGAATTACAACTTGCTCGCCCCAAGTAACTGGAGAAATCGCAATACGAAGGTCAATTTCCTGATCATCTACCAATACCGTAAATTGGCCATCCTGTGGAATGCGATGCTCATCGATTTTAAGATTGCTTAAAATTTTGATACGAGAAACAAGGGCGGGGGCAACAGTCTTGGGAAGTTCCATGATTTTACGCAAAACACCATCAATGCGACAACGAATAACGAGAGAGTTTTCGAGTGGCTCGATATGAATATCGGAAGCTTTAGTTTTGGCGGCATAACTTAGGATAGTGGTAAGAGCTTTTGAAATTGGTGAATCCTGGACGATAGTTTTAACATTAGATTTAGCTTCTTCGGCGGCTTCTTCGTTGGTTTCTTTGACTGCTTCCTTGACGCCAGAAAAATCACCATGATATTTGTCAAGCATTTCACGAATGCCACGTTCAGATGACATCCAAACTCGAAGAGGCTGATTAATAAGATTAGATAGATAATCAATCGCTTGAACGTTCGTGGCATCGACCATCGCAACATTCAACATACCATCTTTTTCGCCGAGCGGAATGGCCAATACACGAGCAGAAGCTTCACCAGGAATTTTTTGGAGAATATCTTGATCAATGGTGATATTTTTAAGTTCGACGTAAGGAACTCCAATAATGGCAGCAGTAGCACGAGCAACCATGTCTTCGCTAATTAATTTTTGCTTAATAAGTTCAGCAAGTACTGGTTCATTCTTGGCTTCAGTCTCTGCTTTGATATTATAAACAAGATTAGCGTCAGCTAGGCCTTCACTTAGAAGAAGGTTAATAATTCTCTCTTCGGCATCCTTAGTAAGTAACGCCATTTTTATTTCTCCGTGGATTCGTCTGGTTTTACAATGTCATCGTCAGAAACGTCAGTATCTTCTTGATAAAGCGCATCATCAAGGCATTCACCATTCTCGTCATATTCAGTACAGCTTCCTACATAAACTTCGACTGTAGGATTAAGAGCTCTATAATTGAATAGTTCAATGTCTGGTTCAATATAATCGGCCCCAATGGATGAATCTACTGAAGTATAAGTAAATTCTCCAACGGAAGGAATAATCATATTAGTAACAAAATAAGCAACTATCGTACCAACAACACCTATAACAATTACAGTGGCTAGATTAGCTTTCATAATTAATTAGTCTCCTCTCCTGTGGTTGAGTTATCGGCGCTTAGATTATTTATATTAACTGACTTGTTTGTCTCTTCGATTTTAGATTCACTCATATAATGAGCAGTTGCCTGAGCATTAAGAGTTAGTGAGTCATTTCCGCTCCATTCAATAGTGGCACGTTCAATATTAAATTCACGAATGGAGCGTTCAATATTGCTAAGAGTCTTCATAGTGGTGCTAGTTCCTGCCTCAATAGATAAATTAACTGATATTGAAAAAAGATTTTTGCCAAGATCTGAAGCTTGACTTGTCCCGCTCGGACTGAGAGATTCTGGTTCCCATCCCGAAATGATAAAAAGTCGATTAAGGCTAGCGAGTAAAGCTTCTTCGTTTTTGAAAGCAGGCAAAGCATCAGGGATAATGCGAAGAGCTGAACAGCTTCTAATGAGTCGACTAGCGGCCGATAACTCTTCGGTATTTGCGGCCTGGTCATAAATATCGTTTAATTCTTTATAGGTATAATTTTTACCAGTGACTGGGCTAAGACAATCTGAGTTATCTTCTTTGGGTACAGAGTTTAATGCTTGATTTGCAGCTAGATTTTCAAGAATATTTGCTCGAAGTGTACCTGGTATCTCAGAAACTTCAATACTATCGGGGTAGCATTTTTTTAATTCCTCATCGGAATAAATACGACCACTAGGGCTTTTGCAAACTCCTAAAGTCTTGATGACATCCGTATATGCCACAATAGATTGTTCTTCACCCATAATTATTTCGGTATTGAATGAAATAACTTTTATAAAATGCATCACCAATGCGATAGCGACACCAAGAAAAGCTGCTGCGCCAAGTACTGCAAGCAACATATATTGTTCAGCTTCTGAAATTTTGACGCGTTTGCCAGCGGCTATATTTTTGGCCATTTAATTACCTCCTTTACATGCGGTGTCATCTTTAGCACAATCTTTAGCACGCTGACCAAACATAGCCTGGATTTGAACATAAGAATCTGTAACGTTATAGCGACCCGCTGGAGCTAAAGCTAACATGTGGGTATTATTAAAATCATAAACTTTAGGTTCAAGTATGATGTTTGCAGAAAAACGTAAAACTAAATCTTCGGATGCATCACGACCATTAGATGATTCGACGATAGTAATTCCGTCATCACCTTCTGGTACAAGAAGACAAGTATCGTTATAGCTGACCCATGTAGTGTTGCCAGTAGTAGCAACGACAGTTCCTCCATTATTATTGGTATATTCAAAACTATCGTAGCCAGAATATGAAATACAAGAACTTTCAAAATGTGGAACATTCTGAATCGTACCACTTCTGTCGATAGAAGCAGCACCATCAACAGAATTTTCAGAGTCTTCGGAATACCATTTGGCAAATTGCGGAGTACGCCAAATTCGGACGACTGGTAAGCCATTATAGCTTTCGATTTCGTAGCCACTATCGCCAGATTCTTCTTCAAAATCAGCCGAAACATTACAACCATCACCCTCAATCGTCCAATAAGCATAAATCGATTTTGTTTCTAAGTCAGTAAAAAATGCACCACTATCATTTGTTTCAATCATACAATACGCAGGAATAGTGTTGTTATATTTATCAACATAACGACCATAATCATAACGCATGTATTTCATGCTTTTTTTGAATGAATCAAGAACATTATAATCAATGTAAGGTGGACGTCCAGCATTAGCTTGAGCGTCAAAAACAAAAGAAGGATTATCCCCTGATAAATCTACACTCAACTCAGATATTCTAATATAGTCGGCTCCAGTAGGAAATAAAGCTGAAATAACATTAAATGTACGAGAAAGAACTTTCTTGTTAGACGTGATTTCTGAAAGGTTGGAGAGTTGATCTTTAATAGTAAGAAAATAGTCTAAATCACCATAAGATTTGAGTTTGCTTGAAAGATTGTTGATGGTTTGTTTTTTCCCGTCGATAGCGGCTTGTTGCCCGCCAGCAATCGTGCCAAAGATTGCTGTAATACCAACACTTGCAGCTGCAATTACAATACAAAGAAAGAAGATAAAATTGCGAAGCTTAAGAGATCTGATCATCTCGTCCTTAATATCAGGAACAAGATTAATCTCATTATGTCCACGATGATAGATTTTTTTGACTTTGGTAGTAAGTTTTTTGAAAATGTCTGAAAAATTATATTCTTTAGCCATTAGTCATTGCTCCTTTCTGATAAACCAATAACAACTGCAAATTCACTGGCGACAGGCATAAGAGCTTGTTGTTGTTCAGGAGTGGTGCGAACGAGTTGCCAAGGATTGCCTTTCATGGTCGGAACACTTGTTTTGGCTTCGATGTATTCTGAAAAGAGCGGAGTCATACTACCATAACCAGTAAGCACAATACCACCAACCTTGCCACCTAAATACTTAGTTCCAAAGAAACGAACCGATTTGGCAAGTTCGGACGCAAAATTATTAAGATGTGTATTAAGGATGCGAAAAACTTGACCTTCGATCTGTGTTTCATCAAGGCCAAATTTGAGAATGAATTGACGAGACTGATCTTCACGAACACCAAGCCCATTAGCTACGGCGCTAACAAGAACACCAAAGCCACCTGGAATAGAGCGGACGAGCCGAGGTTGATTTTTATAAACAATCACAATGTCGGTAGATTTCTCGCCAAAATCAACTATCATGGTAGCATCAATAGCTCCCGGTATAGCCAGTGAGCGCGCCATAGCGAGTGGCTCTGGCTCCATAGCGATAATATTAAGACCAGTTTTTTCTACTGTTTCCATGGTTTCTTCAACATATTCTCTAGCAACAGAGCTAACAAGGATTTCGGTCTTAGCAGGGTCATTAGGACTAGGACCTAAAATATAAAAGTCAGCTTTGGCTTCGCTCATAGCCATTGGGACATATTTATCAAGTTCGTATTTGAACGATTTGGCAAGCTCGCCTTCGGGGAGTGTTTCGGTTTCAACAATAGAAGTAAAAGTTTTGCTGGCGGGTAAACCTAAGGCGATATTCTTAGTCTTAATGCCTGCTTGATTTACGGCACCAAGAATAGCTTCACCGAGACGCTTTCTGCCAAGTTCAGATGAATCTTGTACTAATTTGGGGCTGACTGGAACGTAGGCGTATTTTTGAAGAGTCCAACCATGTTGATTGCTACCAGAAAGTTGTACGATTCGCATCGAGTTTGTCCCGATATCTAGGGAGAAGAAGTCGCCCACGCCGTGCAATAAGTTCATGCTTATTATTATACGCAGTTATCACGTTAAAGTCAATCAAAATAATGATTGCTTAAGCCAATAAAAGCGTTCTTGATTCCCTGTCTTACCCTTAAGGTCGTTATCGCGTTTTTTGACGATAACGTAGTTGTTCTGCTTAAGCCACTGCTCGAAATTTTTGATAATGTCACGACGAATTTTTTCGTTTTTGACGACGCCTTTATGCAACTGGTCTTCACGAGCTTCAAATTGCGGTTTTAGCATCATGAGTAAATCTGTGTTTCTCGTGGGTAATTTTTTTAAGTAGGTTAGGATTTTTGTTAAAGAGAGGAATGAAACGTCGGCAACGACGGTGTTAATTTCTTTAGTCAATGGAAAATTGAAGATGTCGGTTTTTTCGTGAAGTTCGACGCGAGGATCGAAACGGAGAGGGGCCTTCATTTGGTGAGAGCCCTTCTCTACTGCGATGACTTTTTTCGCGCCTTGTTCTAAGGCATATTCGGTGAAGCCGCCGGTCGAAGAACCGATGTCGAGAACGGTTTTGCCATGAAAATCAAAACCGAATGCCTTGGCGGCTTGAGAAAGCTTAACATATCCCCGGACGGGGACTCTCGACGGGTCCTGCCAGACCTCCCCCACTTCGCTAAAGCTCAGTGAGGGACCCCCTCCAGGTCTGTCACCCGTCCGTGTTACTTTATTTTTTCCGTTCGCGGTAGGCATAAGTTTCCGTGTCGACTGAAACAATGTCGCCTTCTTTGATAAATGCTGGTACTTTGATGACAACGCCGGTCTCTAGGGTAGCATCTTTCATGACAGAAGTTGAGGTGTCGCCTTTGACGGCGGTCTCGGTGTAGGTTACGGTGAGCCAGAGATTTTTAGGAAGTACGAGGTTGATAGGAGAGCCATTGTAAAATTGGATTTCCATTTCATCACCGTCTTTCATAAAATCTTGCATATCGCCGACCATATCTTTTGCAAGCTCGTATTGTTCAAAAGATTCTGGATCCATGAAATAGAACTTTTCATCATCTTTGTAGAGATATTGAACTTTACGAGTGGTAACTTCGGCTGGTTCGATTTTTTCTTGGCCTTTGAAAGTCTTAGGGAGTAAGGCCCCAGTGATAAGGTTTTTGACCTTAACGTTGACGATGGAACCACCTCGGCCCATGACTTTTTGGGAATACTCAACTACTTTATACGGTTGACCGTCCAAAGTAATGAGGGTGTTTTTCTTTAAATCTGTTGGTCCGTACATCTTACTCCTTAATTATTTGAAACAAATGGCAAAAGGGCTAGATGACGAGCACGTTTAACGGCCACTGCGAGTTGGCGTTGTTGTTTAACGGAAAGACCAGTCTTAGCAATTGGTTCAATCCGACCATAATTATCGATATAACGACCTAAAGTCTTAACATCGCGATAATCGAAATAAAGATTTGGATCGCTTTTAATCCTTTTCATAAAATATTCTCCTTCGCTTTAATTATTTAGAATGGGACATCGCTTAGATCAATTTCACCTTCTGGAATGTCATCAGGAAGGTCGGTAGCTGGAGCCTCTGGCATAGCACTATCGCTATAGTTTGAGCCGCCATTTTCACGAGCTGCACCAGTGAAATTGAAATCTTCGACAACGATTTCGACACGGGAACGACGAACGCCATCTTTACCTTCAAAACTACGTTGATCAAGACGGCCAGAAACAAGAACGCCAGAACCCTTCTTAGCGTATTGATTAATCATTTCGGCAAGCTTGCCCCAAGCTGAACAATCAATAAACGAAACGTCTTCTTTCTGTTCGCCACTAGCGTCGCGATAAACACGATTGACGGCTACAGAAAAGCTGCAAACGCTAGCACCATTTGGAGTGGTGCGAAGCTCTGGATCGCGAGTAAGGTTACCAGTGATAATAGCTTTAGAAAATCCACGCATGTTATTCTCCTTTTTCAGTGGTTACTTTGTCTTCAGTCGAAGCTTTCTCGGCACGACGAGCGGCAAATTTAGCCTTGCGTTCGTCGACGCGAACGAGCAAATAACGTAAGGCTTCATCAGTAATGTTGAGAGCTGATGAAATTTTGCTTGGAGCTTCAGCTGGAAGCTGGACATCAAAGAAGTAGTAGACGCCAAATTCTTGGCCACCAATGGTATAGGCGAGACGCTTTTTGCCATCGTTTTCTTCTTTGGTTATTTTGCCACCGTTTTGGTCGATTAGTTTTTTGACTTTGTCGATAGCTGGGTCGAGATTCATCTCAAGATCGGGATGAAATACGACTGTAAGTTCGTAATCTTTCATGGAACTCCTTTGGTTAAAGCAAACGTCGCTCTTCTCTGCCTCGTGGCTTGAGGGTTGGCTCGTTTGCTGAGCTAATATTATGGTTATATTATAGCACAAGACGACGGAAAAGAAAAGGGGCGAATAACAGAAATTATGGCTGAGGATACGGCGGGAGCGGCTAGGGTTTAAATATTGTTTTTTGTCTAGTCTATAATAGGATAAAAGAAGCCCTCTAGGGAGATCTCTTTGTGGGTTGATCCGCTAAGTACTATAGCAAATTTTTTTGGTGCGGATTTACGCTTAGGAACTACTTAGCTATACAGCGTACGCTATATCCGTCGCCCCTATAGTAGTAAATGCTAGGGTTGATATTACTAGTACTCATGCCGAGACCCCTCATGAGGTTGGTATTATACCAAGTAGAGGCCCAGAAGTAGCCGCCCGTACCATGATCCCGAGCCGAACCACTGGTATAGCCGCCTGAGAGCGGGGTAGAAAGGGCTCTGCGGAAATCAGTGTAATTATCAGAATAGGCTAGGTAAAGAGCTCGGTATTCCCCACCATTATTACTAGTAGGCATTCGCCAACCTTTGGGACAGATATCGCCATCTATATCAATTAAGGTATCAGAATAAGGGTTAGTCTCAGGACTACCAGCATAACTTGTACCGTTCCCCCAGCAATAAGTACCAGCAGAAGCAGCGCAGTAGTTGTAGTAAATACCAATCTTGTTATAGCCCCTGCTGTTTGGAATGGCTCCTATTGAATATGGTAATACACTGTCTTTAGTCCAGTTGCCAGTAGTAGGGTCATTAGCACATTCAGTATTATAACAGGTACCGCTAGTGACCATCAATGGGATAGAATAGTTATTGGCGGTGGTGAAGGTAGTAACTCCTGCCGTAGGATATTGGTCAGTTGCAGTACCAGTTCTAGTACCTTTTAAGTATTCTAGAGCAATATCGCTGGCATTAGTC
>CAMPBO010000004.1 GCA_946638615.1 uncultured Candidatus Saccharibacteria bacterium
TAGATTTAATAGCCAAAAAAGACATTCTAAGCTCTACTAACACTAATGCTAGTGACACTGCTCTAAATTACTTAAAGAATGGTGGTGGTACTACAACTGACCAATATCCTACGGCAGGAATTACTGATTGGACTATTTCTTACAGCTTTTCTGTTCCACTAATAGCCACTAGTGGTACCTGTTATAATACTGAATGTGCTAATGATCCTACTATTGGCAACTGGACCAAAGACAGTGTAGTAGGAACTATAGCAAACAGCAAAGGCTACAACAAAATAGGTATCTATTATAACTACTGTGCTGCCAGTGCTGGTACTTATTGTTGGGGTGATGGTACAGACGCTATTGGTAGTCCTGAGACTGACCCTAACCCTGATACTTTACTAGACGTCCAAGAAGACATTTGTCCCAAAGGCTGGCGAATGCCTACTAGTGACACTGGCAGTGCTCCTTATGGCGAATATCGTAATTTGTATCTTGCTTATTCTTTTAACTACACTGATTTCCGCAAGGCTTTATCTACCCCTCTCTCAGGACTCTATGTCCGTGATTCGGCCCGGATTCAGGGTAGCTACGGCGCCTTTTGGTCTTCTACTTGGGGCAATGTCGATTATATGAGAGAACTTAACATGGGTACTAGTGGCACCAACCCTAGCGACATCAGTACCAGGTTTTACGGATTTAGTGTACGTTGTATAGTTAAATAGTTTCGTTTTATTCTCCTTTGTAACGGTACTATTTATCTCTGCCTATCCCAGTTGCGCTAGAAATACAGCTTGTGTGTCTAAAATTCGCGAGCAAAAAAGTAACCTAAGGTTGCGAATTTAGATGGAGTATGCTATAAGAAGTTTAAGTAATGAAAAATAATACGTTTTTCTTTTATGATTTGGAGACGTCGGGACTTAATCCGCGAGCAGATAGAATAATGCAGTTTGCGGGTCAGAGAACGACGATAGATTTGGAACCAGTTGGTGAACCAGTGAATATTTTAGTGAAGATAACAGACGATGCTTTGCCGAGCCCTAGTGCTATCATGGTGACGAAAATCACACCACAACAAACTTTAACGGATGGAATGAGCGAGGCGGAGTTTTGCCGATATATAATGGAGGAGATTTTTGTGCCAGGGACGATTGCGGTTGGGTATAACACGGTGCGATTTGATGATGAATTCATGCGGGCTTTGCTTTGGCGGAATTTTTATGATGCGTATGAGTGGGAATGGAAAGATGGGCGAAGTCGATGGGATGTGCTTGACGTAGTGAGATTAACACGGGCTTTAAGACCAGAGGGGATTAATTGGCCGTTTACTGAAGATGGTCGGGCGACAAATCGCCTAGAATTATTGACAAAATTAAATGGGGTGTCACATGAGCACGCCCACGATGCGTTGTCGGATGTGTTTGCGACGATTGCGGTAGCGAAGATGATTCGAGAAAAACAACCGAAACTTTTTAATTATCTGTTTAAGATGCGAAATAAAAATGAAATAAAGAAATTGATAAATCTAGACAATAAACAACCCTTTGTTTATGCTTCAGGGCGGTATCCGAGCGAGTTTAATAAGACCACGATAGCTTTTCCACTGACGAGTGGGCGAAATGGCAATGTATTAGTTTATGATTTGCATTATAATTTGGAAGAAATTTGGCAGATGACATCTTCGGAGAGGGGCCATCGCGAGAACCGAGCGGGGGAAGAGAAGGCTACAGGGCTCGTCCGCGGATTTTTTCCAATTGTAAAGGAGCTATGCTTTAATAAATGCCCGGCGGTGGCACCAATGAGTGTGCTTGATAATGGTGGGTGGGAGAAGATTGGGCTCGATAAAATAAAGGTCGAAAAAAACTTAGAGATTTTATTAAAGCATCCAGAATTTGCCGAAAGAATGCGTGAAGATATTGAAGATAAACCAGAATTTCCTAGGGCAGCAGAGCCTGAGGCGGCACTTTATGATGGTTTTTTAAACGAGTCAGATCGAGTGAAAGTGTCAGCAGTCAGAAATGCTGAGCCCGATAGACTGGTGGATTTTCACCCAGATTTTCATGATGAAAGATTAGCTCCACTTTTGTTACACTATAAAGGTCGGAATTATCCAGAAACTTTATCTGAGTCTGAATCTGTAGAATATGAAACTTATCGACGAGAACGTTTGGAATGTCAAGCCCCGAAGTTCTTGGCGGAGCTAGAGCGAGTTTATAGACAAGATGAATATATCGGTGAAGAATTGAAACTTTATTTTGAATCTTTGTTTGACACAGATGATTAAACTTATGCTAAAATAGTATTAAGAAAGGGTGGTATGGATAATAATAAAGTTATGATTGTGGGGACTGGTAATGTAGGGGCAAGTATTGCCTTTGCTTTGATGAATCAACGAACCGCAGTGAATGAAATTATACTTACTGATATTATTGCGAAAGATGCTGAAGGTGAAGCGATGGATCTTCGGGATGCACTCGCAGTGGCGCCAAGTTATGTTAAGATTAGTAACGGAACCTATAAAGATGCTAAAGATTGCGATGTGGTGGTGGTTACAGCGGGGGCGGCGCAGAAGCCTGGTGAATCGCGAATGGATTTGCTCAAAAAAAATGTGAATATTCTAAAGGGCATGATAGAACAAATTATGGCAAGTGGTTTTGACGGGATATTTCTCGTAGTAACAAACCCGATGGATGTTTTGACATATTATACGGCGAAATTTTCGGGGCTTCCGACTGAGAGAGTGATTGGTTCGGGTACGGTACTCGATTCGGCGAGACTTAGAGCGAGGATTGCGGATTATCTAAATGTTAATCCTAAGTCGGTGCATGCCTATCAAATTGGTGAACATGGTGATACCGAACTTACGGTTTGGTCGCGAGCAGATTTGGGTGGACAAAAGATTTCTGAAATGTTGCCAGAAGAAACAAGAAAGGGGATTTCGGATTTTGTACGCAACGAGGCATATGCGATTATCGAAAAGAAAGGTGCGACCTATTACGGAATAGCAACCTGCGTGGCTCAGATTTTGAACTGTATTTTAAATGATGAGATGCGAGTGCTTTCAGTATCATCATATGATCCGTTTTCAGGAGTGTGTTTTGGTTTTCCGTCGGTAGTGGGGCGAGAAGGCATAATTCGACGATTGGATATAAAATTATCCGAAAACGAAGGTATAGAACTGCAAAAGTCAATAAACGCTATCAAAAAAGCAATAGATTCTGTTAAAATATAACTATGAAAAAAATCAAAATAATAATTGGATTTATTGTAATGACAATAAATTTGCTTATTGTGATACCAGCTTTTGCAGACATAAATGATTTTTATTACAAAGATTTTACTGGGGATTATTTCGTATCAAAAGATAACGAAGGTATTTCTCGTATGAAAGTTCGTGAAAGCCTTACGGCAGTTTTCCCTAATTTTATGCAAAATAAAGGGATCTGTCGATGGATCCCATTTACTAATCAAGATGGGGGAAATTTAGTCTTGCCGACTTTGTCCTGGAGCGATATTAGGTTAACGCGCAATGGTATAACGGAACCAATTTATAGTATCGAACGCGAAAAAGATTTTTATAGCGTGTGCACAGGGACTGATGACTATATACTGGGAGAGCAAACGTATGTGTTTGAATATGAATTTACCAAAGTAATAACCGAATTTGATATTGATGGACAAAAAATTCAGGAACTTTATTGGGATGCAAATGGAAACGGTTTTTTACAGGGTTTCAACTCAGTAAAAGCTAGGGTGCATTTTGAAAATTCAGAAATTCTTACGGATAATAATAAATGCTTTGTAGGTAAATATGGTGAAGATGGACAAAATAGATGTACAATTACAAAAATTTCAGATGGATTGGAATTTTCGGCTAAAGGGTTAACGCCGTATGAAAGTCTAACTTTTTATATAGAAGTGAAGGCAGGGAGTTTTGTGGTGCCAGGGCCAGAAGAAAATTATTTCTATATTATAGCAATAATAATAACTGGAGGATTTTGTTTACTTAGTATATTATTAGCAATACGAAAATATTTGAACTTTCGTGAGAAAGCAAAGCAATATAAGTCAATTTTTGTAAAACCCGAATATCAACCAAATGATAAATATAGCTTGCCAGAAATGACAGAAATTTATCTTGGTAAGAAAAAAGACGTAAAAGTAGGAATGTTACTTGAATTAATAGTTAAGAAAAAAATTGAGTTAAGAAAGAGTAGGAAGTGGAGCTTTGTAGTAAAGGATTTAGATGGAGTGCGTCAGGAATATATTGATCTTTTGAGTATTTTGAACGATGGAATGCCAGTTAAAATAAATGACGAAATAAAAATCGAAAGGCACACCGCGAGCGGTCGTTTAATAAATTTAAAAAAATCAATGGATAAAAAAATTGCGAACGACTTATGGGGCGATGGATTAGTGGAAAAAGATTATAAACTTGGTAATATTCGTGAAATTAAAATAGTAAATATAATTGCGACTTCAATAATATTCTCACTAATAATTTGGATATTATGGATTTTTATAGTTGATTTCATTTATGATGTTATGCTAGATAATGGCTTTACGGGTAAAATGGTATTTTCAGAAGAAAGTTCATTTATATCTATACCTATATTTTTCGTAACAACCTTTGTTTGCATACTATTCTTTAGCTTATCGACAAGATATAAATGGCACACTTTAAAAGGAATGGAGGCTTCACGTTATATGGAAGGATTAAAGCTGTATATCGAAATGGCGGAAACAGAAAGAATAAAAATGCTTCAGAGCTTGAAGGGGGTAAGTACTTCGGCGGATGGAATTGTGAAAATTTATGAAAAATTATTGCCATATGCAGCAATATTTGGTCTAGAAGAAAGCTGGATAAACGAAATGAAAAAATATTGTGAAGTTTCTAATATCGAGGAACCAGACTATTTGTTGGTAGGATTTGCGGTGCACGATATAGTAAGAAGCGTACACAACGCGAGCTCATACATAACAGCTTCTTCTGTAATGGCTAATTCTGGAGGTAGTTTTTCTTCTGGGTTTTCTGGCGGGGGAGGTGGAGGATTTTCTGGCGGGGGAGGCGGCGGAGGCGGTGGTTGCGGTCGATAATATTGGAAATAGATGACACCTTAGAACCAACTATGCTGACTATATACTATAAAACTTGTTTTTTTGAGATAAAAGCGTTAGAATTATAATAAGTAAAATTTTAGAATTTAAATTAGTAAAGGAAGCAAAATGGATCCAACGCTTAATCCAATAACAAACTCAACGCCTACTCCAGGCTCAACCCCTACCCCTATCCCTACTCCTACTCCTACTCCTGCGTCAGTACCTGTTTCTGCCTATAATCCTACTGTTGAGTCGGCTTCAAATTCCATATCGACTCCTATTATTAATCCTAACACTGCTTCATTCTCTACTACTGCTTCGAATTTGACTACTTCAGATTCAACTCCTGCTTCACCTAATACTACTGCTCCGAATTTGACTACTCCAAATTCAATCCCTGCCCAATCTAATATGTCGATGAATACTTCTTCTTTTGCTGCAACTCCAAATAACGCTATGCCAAATGAACCAATCCCTACTCCAATAAATCCAATTTATCAGCCGACTAAAGATGGAGTAAGAGCCACTGATCCGATTATGATGCCAGAACCTGTGCCAGAGCCAGATCCAATTGAGGAAGAGTTAAAAGCTCCTATGAAAGCGGCTGATCCTGTGCCTGGTTCGATTGGTTCGGCCATTTCGGGAGCTTCGGTTGCTACTGGTGTAACCTCTGCAACTACAAACGCAACTCCTAGTGTTACATTTAATGATCCAATGACCCAACCTGAACCTACTTCTTCGATGCAAGGAACAGATCTGACGGCAAAAAAGAAAACTAACAAAGTGACTCTAATAGTACTCTCTATCGTTGCCACAGTTGTTGTGGTTATGTTGGTTATAATACTTATAATACAATTAATTGGCAGTAACGGAGCCAGCTCTTCTAGTAATAATTCGAATACGCAAAGTAATTCTAATTCCTCAAATAGTACTAAGCCAAATACGACACCAATAGTCCCACTTACAAGTACATTAAGTTGTGTGCGTAATATGACGACGGATGAACTAGTAGAAATAAATGACGCGATAACTGGTACGATAAGTGTGAGTGTTGAGTTTGATTCAAATAATACATTGACTAATATTTCTCTAGTTAAATCAGTGGTTTTTAGCGATAATGGAAGTACTTCCAATGAGCCAGTCGAGATGGATGTTCATGAATCGACTTTTGACGACTTACAGTCGGATAGTGCGGTACTATATGATTTACCTACGAATACAGACGGTAGCATAAAATTATTATTGAACGACATTCAATCCAATTACGAAGAACTTGATTTTACTTGCGAAGTATTATAAAATATTTTTATGACAAAAAGATACATCACTACGGCTATTCCGTACATGAATGGACTTCCTCATATTGGTCACGCGATGGATTATTGTTTGGCTGATGTGTGTGCAAGATATTATCGTTTGCTTGGTGATGAAGTAAGGCTTCAAGCTGGTACCGATGAGCATGGCGGTAAAATTTTCCAAAAAGCTGCAGATTTACATATTCCAGTACAAGAATATGTAAACAATAACACAAATTTATTTAAAGAATTTATCGCGAAGTTAAATATTTCGTATACTGATTTTGTGCGAACAACGGATGAGGCCCATGTGAGACGTTGCCAAAAAATTTGGGAAAAATTACAAGACCATATTTATCTTGCAAGCTATAAGGGTTGGTATTGTACTGGTTGCGAAAGATTTGTTACCGATAAAGAAGTCGAAGAAAATCATGGTGTCTGCCCTGATCATCAAAAGCCTTATGAGAGAGTAGAAGAAGAAAACTATTATTTAAAAATTTCTGACTTCAAAGAACAAATAAAGGAATTAATTTTAAACGACAAACTTTTGATTTTACCTGAGTTTAGAAAAAAAGAGATGTTGCAATTACTTAGTGAATCTCCAGACGTTTCAATTTCGCGTCCAAAAGCTCAACTTTCTTGGGGTGTACCAGTTCCAAATGATGATACACAAGTAATGTATGTGTGGATTGATGCACTATCAAATTATCTTACGGTACTTGGTTATCCAGAAAAGGATATATCGGAGTGGTGGCCAGCGACAGCTCAATTTGTCGGAAAAGATATTTTGAGATTTCATGCAATTATCTGGCCAGCAATGCTACTTGGATTAGGACTTCCTTTGCCGAGAACTATTTCTTCGCATGGGATGATTTTATCGAATGGACAAAAAATGTCAAAATCAATTGGTAATGTAATTGACCCGATAGAAGTAATTGATAGATATGGTTTAGATGCGTTTAGGTATTATTTCTTGCGTCATATTGATACTTTTGCGGACTCAGATTTTACTTGGACTAAATTTGAAGATGCCTACAATAATGAGCTTGCAAACGATTTGGGAAATTTAGTACAAAGGCTTGCAACTCTTGCCGAAAAGAATGGCATAACAATAGAAGCTATTACGGAGACTAACTTAGCTAGTGGATACAGAGAATTGATGGAAAAATATGAATTTACAAGAGCATTTGACTATATTTGGGAGAAAGTACAAGGTTTAAATCGTAAGATTGACGAAGAAAAACCGTGGGCTTTGGCTAAAAACGGCGAAAAAGAAAAGTTGGAAATTTGTTTGACGAATTTGATTCAAAAGCTCTTAGAAGTTAATTTGATGTTGTCGCCATTTTTACCAGATACTACCAATAAAATTGCGAATATTTTTAGCGGACAAGTTTTGTCACCCAAAATACCATTGTTCCCAAAAAAATAAAAAAGATAACTCCTTAAAGGAGTTATCTTTTTGTTAGGCTATTAATTATTCCTCATTTGAAAGTTTGGAAGTGAAGTCGGAAAGATAGAATCCGATTACGCCACCAATCATTGGGAATAATGCGTAAATTGATAATGCTTGGCAAATACCACCAAGGATTTCACCAAAATTTTCACCAGCGGTTGGGAAAATTTGTAGCATTAAAGCAACAGCTGGATTCATTACAAAATTATTGCTAATGCTTAAAAATCCAGCAGAAGCAACATAACCTATCAAATAAGCAAGTGCGACACCGCCAGCTGCTACGGCTGCAAAAGTGAATACACTGCGTTTGTATTTGAGAGCACGTGCAAAGGCAAAGGCAATGATAATTGCGCCAAGTAACTCAACCATAACGATTGGCCAAAAACCACCTTCAGTAACGGCTGCCATTTCTGGTAGGTCAATTGCTGTTTCGCCACCAGCCAAATGAAAACCATTCAAAATCATCCAACCAAGCCAAGCACCGATAACTTCTGCAATAATATACATTACGCCTCGAATAACCGAAATACGACGGCTAGCCATCATACCAACAGTGACAAGAGGGTTGAGCAAGGCGCCCGAGAACGCATAAACTGCAATTAGAATTGCAATTACCGCGAACATGTTGTTGATTATATTATACACTCCGCCTTGGAAAGGTAAGATCGCAAAAATCAACATGGTTAATAGGAGCGTACCAATAACTTCGCCTATTAAAGCTCCGTAGAATTTTGGATTCTTGAAAATCGTCACGATGCTTTCTTTTTCTTCATATTTACGTGCGAAAAATCCGCTAAAATAGGATTTTTTCGTTGATGTCTTTTCCACCGTTTTAGTTTTAGGAGCCTCGAGTTCTGACTTTGTGGCAGTTTTCGTGGCAGTTTTGGATTTTGTCGACGTAGTCTTCGTAGATTTGGTCGACGTTTTCGACTTCTTAGTCGCCATTTTTCTCCTCCTTTAATAATAATATCTTTATTATAGCATAAATTTTATATGCTATAATAAAAAAGTTAATAATTTATTTAGGAAAAAAATGGGTGTAATTGTAAATAAAGAAAATAGTAAAGATAAATTATCTAGACGAATTAATGCAGATCTTCGGACAAAGATGGCTGAAGGAGTGGGTGTAATTGACGGTGAAACTCCTGACTTGGTTGATGAATCGGAATATGTGAAGGATTTTAAAAAAACTAGCAAGTTTGGCTGGGTATGGGTTGTTTTAATTGTGTTAGCAATACTTTCTTTGATTTCGATCGCCTTCTTTTGAATTTAGCATAAGTATGATAATATAGGTGTATGGATGATGGGCTAAAAAAAAATGACCCTTATCGTGGGATGCAGTCTGGCGTAGATGAAATAAAGCCTGGTTTTTTGCATAATAATAAATCGGCAGAACGCAAAGAAACTGAATCTAAAGGAGCGGCTAGTGATTTAAAATCAGCAGAGAATACTGCTGGAGCCGAAGTGCCTACACGATTTGAAACTGGGCTTACTGATATTAGACGAAATGAGGAAGATGCAGGAGGACTTTATTCAGGTGTAGGACGTAAATCTGAAAAAAGAAAGCAGAGGGGTTTCAAGTGGATTCTAAAAAAACGTGGACCAATTATAGCAATACTAATGCTGATTTTTGGCACTGGCGGAATTATGGGGGCAACGCAATTATTCCAACCGTTTAGTTTATTGGCGCAATTTCAAGAAACTTTCAATTCGATGCATACTTCGGCAAATATGCGATCAGATACGTTTTTTAGAATGCAGATGGATACGGGACGATATAAAAATCCGATTCAAAACAAATGGTCTGTTTTCAGTGGTGAGACTTTTAAAATAACTTCTAGCCAACGAACTAGACTAGCAGCTCAAGGGATAGAGTACGACGGCAATTATGATGGTACTGGTATGCGAGTGCTTAAATTTGATGATGGTACTGGAAAAATTCAAATTGTAACAGCCGATGCTGATACTGCTAATAAAATAGGTAACGGTGCGGTAGAGTTTAGAAAAATTTACGCAGAAAATGCGGATTTTTTCAATGGTTATAATAAGGGCTCAATGACTTGGCGAGGAGCAATTACGAATTGGTTCGGAACGATGACGGCGAAATTTTTAAGTAGTAATAAAATTACGCGAAATATGTTCAAAGATTTCCAGAAAAAAGTGGCCGAATCAAACGATGGTAATACGCGACGAGTAGCACAGGAAATTATGGCGCGGGGTACGGAAGAAATTAGTGAGGGAGGAATGAAAGTGATTGGCGCCGAAGAGGAAAAAATAGAAGGCGAGGACGGTAAATTAAAAGGCACGGGCAAATATAATACAAACGAAAATGCGCCAGAGCCTACTAAATCTAGACGAATGGACTTCCAGACTGCCAGTGCTGAAAATGGTTATAGTACGGTTGCGAACAAATTAAATGACATTGGAGGAAAGGTACAAAAAGGGGCAAACGTTGCTTGTACGATTATGAATACGATGGGAGCCATCAGCTTGTTAGTCACGGCAAGTGAGGCATTACAGATTATTAATTTAACTACGGCATATTTTGAAACAATTGATAAGGTGAAAGCTGGATATGGCGATGATGCACCAATTCATGTTCTAACTAATGCTTTAAACACGAATACCGTTAACACTAATGCCACATTGGTTTTTAAAGAAAAAGCAGGCACGGCTGGTGATGATACGGGTCTGGAAACGGATTATATTAAAACTAATAAAACTGCTATGCAAGCTAGTGGAATTACGGCGTTGTATGGTGGTGGGGCAATAAACCCGAACGACCCGAGTGTGCTAAGTTTTAACCCAACGGCGATGATTAATAAAGTGGTTGGTGGTATTGGAGTTAGCATGGACGCATTCAAAGGTTGTGCTTTGACAAAAATTGTTTCAAACGCCATAACAACAACCACTGATGCTTTGAGTATTGCGGCTTGTCTTGCGGGCGTGTTGGGCGCTACAGTGACGTTCGGTGCTACGATAGTAGCTGGATGTGGCGAATTGGCTTTTAAGACTTTAAAAGGAATTGGTTGGGGAATCATAATTGGAGTTACAGTTGCGACGGTTATTTCTACCATTACGCCTGTCGTTGCCAATATGTTGTCGCGTGATTTGATTTCAGAACTTGGTGGCGAAGATTTGGGTAATGCGTTAGCTTCGGGTGCAAACATGTATCTTGGTAATACACATCGTTGGAATGGTGGGTCGTTATCGAATTATAAGCAATATAAGGATTTTGCGATCGCCCAGAATCAAGTGATTGCGGAAAATGCGAAATATGAGCGACAAACAAAAAGCCCGTTTGACCCCACGTCAAAATATACATTTATGGGAACTTTGCTTACGCAGATGATGAGCTTTTTATCAGTTCATTCTTTGATGAGCACGATTTCAGCTACTAGTTCGGTTGTCTCGTCTTCAATTGTGGCGATGAGTCCGACAGCTGCCGCATATGATATTTCTAAAGATTTACCAAATTTAGAAGATTATGAAAAAACTTGTCCATACCTTGCTTCTATTGGGGCAGTGGGAGATGCATATTGTAATCCTTATGCTATTACTGATATGTCTACGATGGATTATGACCCAGGCGAAGATGTGATTGCCAAGCTAGCATCGGAGGGAAATTTTCTAGACGAGACGAAAGATTTTACTAATAGTAATGGTGAAGTTGTAAGCAATGTAATTATAAATGGTAATTCTGATTTAGCAAAATATATTTTGTTTTGCGATAATCGTACTTCAGCGTTTGGGATTGCTGATCAAAATATTGTAAACGAAGTGAGTAGTTGGGGGTCGATTGATACGGGTTCGAGTTTTGTCAACAGTATGGTCAATTCAGCAATTGGCGCGGTGCCAGTTATAGGCGATGTGATTGACGTTGTCAGTAACCAGATATCATTGGAGAATGTAGGCTATGTGAGTGGCGAATCCTGTGTGGCTGGGAATAACGTGGACGCGGCGTCCTCGCCAAACTGGGAAAAAGCAAAATATTATCAACGCTTTATCGAGGATCAATCTCTGGCTGAATCGATGGGCGTAATCGAAGAGTCAGCGGTGACAGCATACTTAAATGATTATTACGAAAAAAATCCTTTGGATAATTCTTACGAGGGGATGTTGGCGCGATATTCTGGGCTTGATAAAGAGACGGTGATTGCTTTACTTGATTTGATTGACTACGGTAATTACATTGCTTCCTATCATCCAGAAGAAAGGTATGCTTTTGGCGCGCCAGCGGTAAAAATTGAAGAAGAAATGAATTTTAATAGTGAGAATATTGCTGGAAATTATTATGTCCTACTAGACAAAATCATTTTTTTCGATGTACGAAACCGTAGTTTTGCAGTATAATATAGGCATGCAAGATCTTCAGAAACTAAAAGATGAATTAAAAGCAATAAATGGTGAATATGCTGGGATTCGTGATGTTCCAGTGGAAGAGCGGGCGGAATTTGGTCGTAAGCTAAATGAAAAAAAGCAATCTATTCTTGCGAAAATCGCAGAAGTTGAGCAAGCAGCAATTGATGAAATGGTCGAGCCAATTGATGTGACGGCTTGGTCAGGAGTAAATGAACTGATACCAGAATTTTATTCGGTTACGGCGGGTTCAAAACACCCTTTAATGACAGAACTTGATCGAGTAATTGATATCTATCAAATGATGGGTTTTGATGTGATAGAATCACGGCAACTTGACGATGAATTTCATATGTTTGATTCTTTGAATTTTCCAAAAGAGCATCCAGCGCGGGACGGCTACGATACTTTTAGAACCGAGGAAGGATTAATCCCGCCAGCGCATACTTCAACGATGCAGCATCGGGTATTAAAGAATTTCAAGTCGAATTTAGATGAGGGTAAAGCGATTGCGGTAGTGGTTCCTGGTCGAGTGTTTAGAAATGAAGATGTGGATGCGACGCACGAGCATACATTTTATCAGTGTGAGGGGGTGTATGTTTCGGAAACTTGTACGCTTGGTGATATGTTGGGGATTTTGCGGGAATTTTTCGAGAAGTACTATGAGCAAAAATTAAATATTCGGACTCAACCAGGGTATTTTCCATTCACTGAACCAAGTCTAGAATTTATGATCGAAAAGCCAAAGGCTCTCGGCGGGAAGAAAGGTGATTTTTTGGAAATGCTTGGATGTGGGATGATTCATCCAAATGTGTTAAAGATGGCTGGAATTGATCCTGTGAAGTATCATGGGTTTGCTTGGGGCGGTGGAATTGACCGTCTAGTTATGCTAAGATACGGGCTAGAAGATGTGAGAAACTTTGAATCGGGTAATCTTAATTTCTTGAGGGAGTTTTAAATGAAAATTTCGCTGAATTGGTTAAAAAAATACGTTAATGTTCCAGAAGAAATTTCAAATGAAGAATTGATTCGTTTGATAGGCGCGCGTTTAGTTGAAGTTGAGGGCGTAATTGATGAAACACATAAGTACGATAATGTATATGTAGTACGGGTAGAAAGTGCTGAGAAGATTCCAGATACACACCTAACGCTTTGCCAAATTAATGATGGCGGTACGGAACTTATACAAGTGGTTTGTGGGGCACCAAATGTACGCGAAGGGATGCTTGCGGTTTGGATAAAACCTGGTGCAATTGTGCCAGCATCGGTTCATGAAGATGCGCCGTTTGTGATTGGTAAGCGTAAAATGCTCGGCAAATATGATTCTTGTGGTATGCTTGCTGGTGCAGATGAGTTGGATTTTGGCGGTAAGCATGATAAGATTGCGGAAATTAATCCAGAAATTGCAAAACCAGGCGACTTATTAGCAGATGTGTTTGGGCTTAATGATTTGATTTTGGAGATCGAGAATAAATCTTTAACACATCGACCAGACACTTTTGGAATTATTGGTTTTGCGAGGGAAGTAGCAGGAATTTTGGGCAAAAAATTTAATGAGCCTGAATTTTTATTTAAAGAAGAAGTTTTCCCGGAAGGATTTTTGATTGAAACAAAAGAAGGTCTTTCTAGTGTCAGTTCGAACTTAGAGATTGAAATAAAGGACGCTTCAATCTGTCCACGTTATACTGCGGCGGTGATTAAAGTAAATGAGGCTACAGAAGAAGACAAATATCTTTCTGAAGTGAAAATTTTACTTGCAAAATCAGGGATGCAAACAGTATCAAAAATAGTTGATGTAACAAACTATCTAATGCTTTTGACTGGCCAGCCGTTACACGCTTTTGACTACGATAAGTTTTTGAGTGTAGGCGACAGTGGTTCTCCGAAGGTTGTAGTTCGTAATGCTAAAGACGGTGAGAAAATTGAACTACTAGACGGAGAACAGATAATTTGTAATCCAAGCGACATTTTAATTACAGCTAATAATGTTCCAGTCGCAATGGCTGGAGCGATGGGCGGAAAAAATACAGAAATCGATGAAAACACTAAAAATATTTTACTAGAATCGGCGACTTTTAGTTTGTATAATTTACGTAAAACTCAAATGGCACACGGGATTTTTACTGAAGCGATTACGAGATTTACGAAAGGTGTACCAGCAGGGGGAACTTTTAATGTTTTGGCAGAGGCGGTTCGTGAAATTAATGGCAAGCCATTGGAACTTTGTGATAAATTCTTAAACGTTAAACCTGTCGATGCCATAAAAATTACAACAGACGAAATAAATGATTTGCTTGGAACGGGGTACGATAAAGAATTAATAGTGAAGACCTTAGAGAATGTTGGGTTTATGATAACTTTTGTTGACTCAAAGCAAATAATTGTCGAAACTCCATTTTGGCGAACTGATACTCATATTAAAGAAGATATTATTGAGGAAGTAGGACGGTTGCTCGGATATGACAATATCAAACCGACTTTACCTTTGCATGCTACAGCAAATAAAAATGCGCTGTTTACGCTAAAAAGTGAACTTCGTGATAAGCTATCAAAACTTGGTGCAAATGAACTTTTGACTTATAGTTTTGTTAGTGAAAATTTGCTTAAGAGGGCTAATCAAGATTTAAAGAACTCATACAAAATCGTAAACTCAATTAGTCCAGAATTACAATACGTACGTCAATCAATTATACCTAACCTGCTCGATAAAACTTTCTTGAATGAAAAATTACCAGTTGAAAAATTTGCAATTTTTGAAATGAATAAAGTTTATCAAAAAAATTGGGGTTTAGATGAAGAGGCTGTACCAATTGAGAAAATACATCTTGGTTTCGTGGTGGCAGAACGAAAAAATTGCGAAACGGCATATTATAAAGCTAAGAAATACATTAATAAAATATTTGAAGATTATGGAATTGAGGTAATTTATTCTCCGCTAAAAATAAAAACTGCCGAAACTATGCCATTTGAGCCAAAGCGTTCAGCTGAAATAAGAATAAAAGCTCAACCAGACGTATTGATAGGTGTTGTAGGTGAATTTAAAAAATCCGTGAAGAATAGCTTTAAACTGGCAGACTATTTGGCTGGTTTTGAGATTGATCTTGAAACACTTTTGGCGAACAAATCTCATGAACACAAAATAACGGTTACAAAGAAAGAAAAGCGAGATTTAACTGTTGTTACCGAAGGCTCTTACGATGATGTTAAAAACAAAATTGAAAAGATACTATCCGATAATGGTGTCTTTGCTAAAATTATTCCAGGAGCGATATATCTGCCAGAAAATTCCACCAAAAAACATATTACTGTCCATCTAGAGTTTACCAATTACAATGAAGATGTAATGCAGAAACTTGAAAATTTGTAATAATAAAACGTTTATGTTAGAATTAGAGTTATGATATTGCTCGATTCTGTCATAAAAAAATATCCTGGAGACAATGAGCCAGCGCTTGATTCGGTATCGCTACATATTGAACCAAATGAATTTGTATTTTTAGTAGGAAAATCTGGTGCTGGTAAATCTACGCTTATTAAAATGATAACTAAGGAAGAAATTCCTGATTCTGGTAAAATTATTGTTGGCGGTATAGACCTTGATTACGTAAAAAAACGTGATATTCCTGGGTATCGAAGAAGGCTAGGGGTTGTTTTTCAAGATTTTAAATTGTTACCTAGACGAACAGTATATGAAAATGTTGCTTTCGCACTTGAAATTGCTGGCATGAGCGGTAAAGAAATTCGTAAAACGGTGCCAAAAGTACTTGAGTTAGTAGATCTACTAGATCAGGCAAAAAAATTCCCAGATCAATTGTCGGGTGGTCAGCAACAACGAGTGTCGATTGCACGTTCGGTGGCAAGACAGCCGAAGATTTTGATTGCCGATGAGCCGACTGCTAATCTAGATAAGTTGACTACCGAGGAAATTATTGGGCTTCTAAAAAAGATTAATGATTTCGGGACAACTATACTTGTCACGACGCATAACGAAAATATAGTAAATACTTTGCAAAAGCGCGTAGTTACTTTAAAAGATGGCAAGATAGTGAATGATCAAAAAAGCCATGGCATCTATGAGCTAAGCGGAGCGAAAATTCCTGTACGTAGAGTGCAAACTCCAGGTCATGCTTTGAAACAGAAAAGAAGGGTAGCTTAATGATGAAAGACAAAATAACAAATAACGAAAAAATAAAAAAGATTTCTAAAGCGAGTCTAAAAAAAATACGCAAGAATCAGAAGCGTAATGTGGCCAGAGAAAAAACCCGAATCGTTAAATACGGAATTCGAAGTTTTTCTAGAAACATTTGGCTTTCGACAGCAGCAACAGTGGTGATGGCATTTACACTAATTATTTTATTTGTAACAATTGTTGCAAGCGTAATTTTAACAAATACTGCCGAGATGATGAAAGATAAAATAGATATTACGATTTATTTAAAACCTGGGACTTCGGTAGAAACTTTGAAAGAATTAACCGAAACGATTTTAAAGGACCCGAATATTAAAAGTGTCGTAACTTCAACTTCGGAAGATGAGTATGCAAAGTTTTTGGAAGATAACGCAGGAAGCGAAGAGATTGTTAATGTTCTCGATGAAGAAATGACAGCATTAATGATAAAAAAGATGCAGTCAACGATGAGGATTAAAGTCTATAATATAGATAACCTAGATAGTGTTAAAAACCTAGTAGCGACTGAAGATATTTTTGTCAAAAATATTGATAAAGATAAATCTCCAACTTATGACGTGAATCAAGCTGAAATTGCAACAATTACATCTTGGGCACGAATTGCGCGAACTGGAGGGATTGTACTTGGTGCTGTTTTCTTGGTGGTATCGATTTTGATAATTTTTAGTACAATTCGGATGGCGATTTTTTCAAGACGTGAAGAAATCTATATGATGAAGCTGGTCGGGGCTGATAAAAGTTTTATTCGTGGGCCATTTTTGGTTGAAGCGGAAATTTGCGGTATGATTGCTGGAATTGTTGCTGCAACGGTTTCTTATTTCGGATTTGAGTTCTTGGCACCAAAGCTTAGTAGTTATGGTATTAATATGAGTTCGACCATTGAACTGATGCACTCAAATAAATTGATTTTAGTATATTTGGTGTTTATTTTGGCAGGTGTAATTATTGGTAGGATTTCGGCAAGGCTTGCCATTTCAAAATATTTGAATAAAGCTTAAGCTATTGTTTTTTGGTTACGCTTATACTATAATCAGTATGAAGGAGTGTTTCCTATGAATGAAAAAAAACAAAAATCTGGCAAAAGGGTGCAAATAGGACGACGCGTTATTTTGTTTTTGTTGTGTTTTCTTAGCGGATCCATTGTATTAACAGCTGGTTTAATAGACGAGAAAAATGCGGAAGGATACGTAAATGAACGGGCTTGCAATATGGATCCTGCTTGTGTTGCGGCACGTGAAGCAGCCGAAGCGGCCAAAGCCGATGCGGATAAGGCGGCTGGAGCAGCAAGTCATTATCAGCAACAGGTTAATGCATTGAATGTTCAAATCGCTAATCTTGAACTTGATATTGCTAATACAGAAGCACAAATAAAAGACCTAAATAACCAAATCGATGAAGTCGAAGAGAAGCTAAAGACAGAACAGGATGCATTGGCAGAAATTCTTATAAATATGCATTTTGAAAGCGATGTTGAACCTATTACTATATTGGCTGGCGCAAATTCAATTTCAGATTTGGCAGAGAGAGCAACTCGCAATGATGTTGCAAAACAACAGATTAGTGCAGTTGCAACTAAAATAAAAGCCCTGAAGGAGGAGTTGAAAGCAAATAGAGCGGAAGTAGAAAAACTTTTAGCTGAACAACGGTCGACTAAAGAGGGTCTATCATCCTTAAAATCAGAACAGCAAGCTCTAATTTTTAAATATCAAAATGATGCGGCGGCTTATGAGGCTAAAGCTAAGGCGGAAATGCAACGACAACAAGAATTAGCCCAACAGGTAATTGATGCGAACCCTGGGTTGTTTGGTGGCGATGCTTATAACGGTGATGATCCGTATGCTCCGTGGTTGAAACGTACCTATGGAAAAACTTGCCCAACTTCAAACTGGTATTCGGGTAGCTATGCTTTGACTGGTATAGGTTGGTATTCATGTGAATGTACTAGTTATGTAGCTTATAGGTTCCAGCAAGCTTATGGTCGAATGATCCCGATGTGGCACAATGCTGCATATTGGAAGGGCTACGCGGAGAAAAATTCAAATTATTATGTAGACAAAAACCCAACTGACGGTTCAATTGGTTGGACTGGTGTTGGTGAATTTGGCCATGTATTTTGGGTTGAGTATGTAAGCGGAGGGTATGTTTATATAACTGAATACAACAACTCTTCTGCTACAAAAAACTATCTAAAAAGTGCACTCGGTTATATTCCAGCCGATGAATATTATGGTGGCACTAAATATGCTTATTGGTGGCGATTTGGCTCAAGAAAAGTTTCACTGGCTGAAGCTAGGAATAATTTTTGGTTTATTCATTTGAAATAATTTATGGTAAAATAAAATAATGAATAAAAATAATTGGCAAGAGAAGAAAATTAATCTTGGTTCGGCTATTATTATGTCAGCTGTACTAGCAATAATAGGTGGAGTAATTGGGGCAAATTGGGAAAATTGGTTTAGTAATTTTGCCCCTTATCTTGGGTTTCAAAATCGAGCAACATCTATCGTTGATTGGTCACCACTCGATGAAGTTTACAATCAATTGGCTTCCTCATATAATGGCGAAATCTCAACAAGCGATATAATTGAGGGGGCCAAAAAAGGAATGGCGGAATCTTTGGGGGATATTTACACGACATATATGGGGGCAACTGAGGCGGCGGATTTTTATGATGATTTACATGGAAATGTTGGTTCAGGTATTGGTATTGAAATGGGGCTTCGTGACGGGTATGTAAGAGTGCTCAGAACTTTGCCTGATAATCCTGCTCGTGAAGCGGGGATTTTAGCTGGTGATATTTTGTATAAAGTCGATGATGAGGAAATTTATGCTTTATCGGTAGAAGAAATTGCTAAGAAAGTTCGCGGTGAAACTGGCTCGGAGATAATGGTAACAATCATAAGGGATGGAGCAGAGAAATCTTTCACGATGAAGCGCGAGGCGATAAATAATGTTTCGGTTTATGTGGAATATGAAGACAAAACGGCTATTATAACGGTAACAAGATTTGATAATGATACTGGAACAAAAGTACAAAAGATAGCGCAGGATTTTATAGGTAAGGGGATCAACAAAGTTATTTTAGATTTGCGAAGTAATGGTGGGGGTTATGTATCGGCGGCTCAAGATTTGATGAGTTTGTGGTTAGACGGAGAAAAAAGTTTAATCCAAAAATCTAAACATCTCGGCAATAGTATCTCGTCGACATCTTCTGGTAAGGCCATTTTAAAAAATATAAAAACGATTGTGCTTGTAAATGGTACTACGGCTTCGGCGTCAGAAATCGTAGCTGGAGCTTTGCAAGATTATGGTAAAGCAACAATTGTCGGTGAAAAAACTTATGGGAAAGGTGTGGTCCAAACCTTGTATCAACTTTCGGGAAATTCACTGCTTAAAGTCACAACAGCAGAATGGTATACTCCAAAAGAACGCTCTATTAATAAAGTTGGCATTACTCCAGATATCGAAGTTGAAAGAAGTTATGAAGATATTAATGCGATGCGCGATCCACAAATGGATAAGGCAAAGGAAATATAGTGAAAATTGTTATTGCTACTGCGGTTTATTATCCGATGATAAACGGAGTGGCAGTATTTTCGCATAATTTGGCGGTAGGTTTAGCTAAACGTGGGCACGAGGTTATGGTAATTTGTCCATCGCAAACTGGTAAAAATTATTCCCGAATGGAAGATGGAGTAAAAGTGCAGCGCCTAAAATCAATCGATATAAAAATTTACCCCGATCAAATAAATGGTGTACCCCCCAAAAAACATTTTTTAGGGGTGGATTTACCTCATCTTTATTACAAAAATGGGCTAAAAGTATCGGTTTTTCCGGCTCGTGAAGTGCGCAAAGCACTCGATGGTTTTAAACCAGATGTTGTGCATGTGCAAGTATCTGATCCAATAGGTTTATCTGTGGTGTCGTATGCGCGTAAAAAAGGAATTCCAATTGTAACGACCGAGCATAATCAGCCGGAAGTTATTACTGAACCATTGAAATTGCCTGGGGCGGTGCGTAAACCTGTTAACGCTTTACTGAGCGCTTATTTTAGAAATCGCCAAAGCAAAAGTGATTTCGTAACAATGCCGACAAAACAAGCGATTGATAATCTGATTTTATCGCATGGCAAAGAATTTAAAGTTCCCGTAGCAGCGATTTCAAATGGAGTAGATTTATCTAATTTTAAGCCTAGTAAGGCTTCACCTGAAATTTACGATAAATACGGTATTTCTAAAAATGTGCCGATAGTGCTTTATGTGGGAAGGATAGATCCAGAAAAAAAAGTTGGTCTTGTAATTGAGGCATTCAAGAAAGCACGTAAGGATTTGCCGACAGCAGAGCTTGTGGTAGTGGGTGATGGCGTGGATAAGATGCGTTTGCAAAAACTGGCTGCTGATTTGAGTCTTGGCTCTTCGGTGAAGTTTTTGGGGCGAGTGATGCCACCTGATCTCTATGAGTTGTATAGGATTGGCGATGTTTTTGTGACGGCTTCAGAAATTGAAACACAGGGAATTGTACTAATAGAGGCGGCGGCAACAGGATTACCGCTCGTTGCTGTTGATGCGGGAGCAGTTGCAGAAATATGTGTTGATGGTGTGAATGGCTATTTATGCCAACCTGGCGACATTAACGAAATGGGTGAGGCGTTAGTGCGAATATTGTCTAACCAAAAAAATCGCCAAAAAATGGCGAAAGAGTCGATTCTTCTAGCTCAAAACCATGACCTTGAACGGACATTAGATAAATTTATTAACATTTACAAAAAAATACAAAATAAAAGTCATGAAAAAGGGGATTCTTAAAAGAATCCCCCGTCCCTCCAAGCCTGTACTCTTTTTTCACGACCGGCCTGATAATACTTCTTGGCCTGGTTTGCTTTTTCTTTGGAACTTTTTTCAAGTTCCGAAATCTCGCAGGCCAGCGAGAGGTAATCGGCTCGCTTATTTTCTACAAGATCCATCGGGATTTCGCGTCCGAGAGATCCTAAGATGTAAGCGAAAAGTAATCCGCTTACCAAGTAGCACGCACAAGCACTAATGGTCCCTGCAATGGTTACTGTGGGGCCATGGTTTTGCAATACGAGATGTACCATTAGATACACCCCTATAGCAAACCCCCCAAGGGTATTTACTATTGTGCTGTAGGGCACAATCTTTTTGAGAAACTTAATCTTCCGATATAAGTTTCTCTTTTTTACCGCTTTTTCGCGGATTTCGTGAGTGATTTCGCAAGCCTCTCGGCGGCATTTTTCGGCTCTTTCGAAAAACTCGTCCGTTTGGTCAAACAGGCTAATGATCATTTTCTTTACCCCCTTATGATTTTTTAAAGGTGCTTCTACTGTCAATTATAGCATACTTTTATTATATTGTCAATGATGATTATGATTAAAAGTCTTAATGAAAGGTGCAAACAAAAATATTTTGACGGGGACAGAGATGTTGTGGTTCGAGACAATTATGATATAATATGCCTTATGGATAGATACGAACCGCTAAAAATTGAAGAAAAATGGCAAAATATTTGGGAAAAAGAGAAACCTTTCCACGCTGTCGAGAAAGAAGGTGCACCGAAGATGTTTCTTGCGGAGATGTTCCCTTATCCATCAGGAGCAGGACTACATGTGGGCCATGTGCGGAACTTTACAATTGTGGATGTGTTAACGCGGTTTTATGAGCAACAGAGACTAAATGTTCTTCGGCCGTTTGGATACGATACTTTTGGCTTGCCAGCAGAAAATTATGCCATTAAAACTGGTACGGCGCCACAAGACGTGACAAGGGTCAACATTGCAAATTTTAGAAAACAAGCCAAACGGTTGGGATATGCAATTGACTGGGATAGAGAGATTAATACATCAGATCCAGAATATTACAAATGGACACAATGGTGTTTTCTGCAACTATACAAAAAAGGGTTAGCGTATCAAAAAGAATCATACCAATGGTGGTGTCCAGAAGATCAAACAGTTTTAGCTAATGAGCAGGTTGAGGGTGGAAAATGTTGGCGCTGCGGGCATGAAGTCGAAAAGAAAAAAATGAAACAGTGGTTTTTTAAGATTACAGAGTACGCGGATGAATTGCTTAAAGATATTGATGCGCTTGAATGGCCAGAAAAAATTAAAACGATGCAACGAAATTGGATTGGACGTTCGGCGGGAGCGGAGATTGATTTTGAAGTAATGAATGGGCGCAGAATCACTGTTTTTACTACTCGACCAGACACAATTTATGGAGCGACGTTTTTAGTGTTAGCTCCAGAGTATCAAGGGCTAGATTTTATAGTTTCAGATGATGCCAGAGAAACTGTAAATAAATACAAAGCTGATGCCTTAAAAAAATCAGAAATTGAAAGACAAGAAAATAGGGAAAAGACAGGGGTATTTACGGGGGCTTATGCAATTAATCCAGCAACGAAAGAAAAAATTCCGATTTATGTGGCAGATTATGTACTTGCTGGCTATGGTACAGGTGCGATTATGGCAGTGCCAGCGTATGATGAGCGTGATCGTGAATTTGCTGAAAAATTTGATTTGCCAATAGTTGAAGCGGAGTTGTGTGACCGTGATTTATTTGGTACTCCAAAAATCACTTACAAAATGCGCGATTGGCTAATCAGCCGTCAACGTTATTGGGGTTGTCCAATTCCAATTGCTTACGACAAAGATGGTAATCCGTACCCTATTCCTGAGGAACAATTACCTGTTTTAATCCCAGAAGTAGAAGATTATAAACCAGATCATACTGGGCGTTCAGCTCTTGCAAAAGCAGAAAATTGGTTAAAAGTCGAGATTCCAGTGAAAGACCCGAAGACTGGTGAAATTCATATGGAAGAAATGACGCGAGAGACTGATACTCTTGATGGATATGCTTGCTCTTCATGGTATTTATGGCGTTATGCTTCACCGCGAGATAATAAACACGCTTGGAATCCAGAAGCGATTAAATATTGGGAGCCAATTGATTATTATTGTGGTGGCGATCATGCGGTGGCACATTTACTTTATATCCGTTTTTGGTGCAAATTCTTTGCGGATGAAGGGTATTTACCGTTTAGAGAACCAATTAAGCGGTTGCTTTATAATGGTTATATCAATGCACCAGATGGGAAGAAAATGTCTAAGTCTAAAGGCAATGTGATTGATCCACTAGATGTAATAAACGACGGCTATGGGGCAGACACGCTTAGAACTTACGAGATGTTTATTGGTCCATATGATCAGGATGCGGCTTGGGATCCACGGTCGGTTGGTGGCGTATATCGCTTCTTGAATCGCTGCTACAATCTGTTAAATAACATTATAGATACGGACAACGTAGTGGTTCGAAACAAAACAATTAAAAAAGTAACAGAAGATATCCATCGTTATAATTTCAATACTGCTGTAGCGGCGTTGATGGAATATGTAAACGAACTCTATAAAAATGGTGCCAATAAAACTGACCTGATTGTACTCGCGAAATTATTAAAACCTTTTGCCCCACATCTAGCGTCTGAGATGCTAGAAAAATTAGACTCTGATGACGAGTGGCCAAAATGGAATGATAAATATTTGATAAGCGATACAGTTGAGATAATAGTACAAGTAAATGGCAAGTTGCGTAGTAAAATATCTATCTCGCAAGACCATTTGGAGAACGAAGAGATGATAATTGATTTGGCACTTAACGATGAAAAAATCAAAAAATATATTTCTAGCGGTGTCAAGAAAACAATCTTTGTTAAAAAAGCTAAATTAGTGAATATTGTTATATAGATGCAGTTAATTTTAGTTCTTCACAACATTAGATCAGTCTATAATGTAGGTGCGATTATTCGAACTGCAGAAGGTTTTGGCGTTTCAAAGATTATTTTATCTGGGTATACGCCAAGAGTACACGACATTAATTTATTGCCTCATTTAAGAATGAAGCTAGATAAAGAAATCCACAAAACTGCGCTGGGAGCGGAGGATATGCTGGATATTTATTCGTCTGGTGATATATTTTGCGATTTGAAAAAACTAAAAGCACAGGGGTGGGAAATTGTGGGGCTTGAAAATAATATAAATAATTCAAAGCTTATACAGATAAATAGCCCTAGCTTAAAAGCTGATTTATCAGATAAAATCGTTTTAATTTTAGGTGAAGAGGTTAATGGTATAGATTATTCATTTTATGATTTAATTGATCAGTTTTTAGAAATACCAATGCGTGGGCAAAAAGAATCTTTTAACGTGTCGGTAGCTGCGGGCATTGCAATATATGCATTAACTAATTAGTTTATCTTGGATAATGGTGTCCTGTTTGAGCAAAAATCAAATAATTTTTTACAGAGTCAGTATAATTTTATTGCATATGACCAAAAGATATATGAAGACTTTATCCTAGCTTTTGTGGATTATGTTAAAGTTTTAGCTGCTTTTTATTGTGGTGTGCCGATTAGTGCAGCTTTATTTATCATTTATGGTGATGGCGACGTGCTATAATTGATCTATGATTAAAGTATATACTACGCCAACCTGTGCTTATTGCCATGCTTTAATGGAGTGGCTGGATGAGCGGGGTGTGGAATATGTTGAAGTGGACGCGACAAAAGAGCCTAATATTTCTGCTGTGCCAGTTACGGAAATAAATGGCAAAAGAATTGTTGGATTTGACCGTCCTGCTATCAAAAGAGCCTTGCGAAGATAATATTTTCGTGGTAGAATGAGTTAAATTTATATTATTTTATTAAAGGAGTAAAATGCCTGAACCGAAGAAACAAAGTAGCCCGCGTAAAACTGGGCTTAGAAGGAGTCATCTTAGGCTTGAGCTAGCTCGGAGAGTTAATAAAATTTCTCCTATTAAAGCTTTTGAGACCAAGAAAAAGACCCCAAATTTAAAAGTTAAAACTACTAAATAATAAGGTAAAGAGAAGATTTAAAATATGGCTAGTAATCGACATTTAGGTAGAGTAATTGTTTTGCAGAGTCTCTATGAATACGAATTGAGAACTCAGGCAAAAGATCCTGGCGTCGATCTAAACATTATCATTGCTAAAAATATTGAACCTTATGAAAAGGCTTTGGGCGATACGGAGTTTGTTTATAATTTAGCACGTAAGGTAGCCGATAATTTTGTTACACTTGACGCTGCGCTTGCTCCGATGGCTCCTGAATGGCCAATAAGTTCGATCGCGGCAATTGATCGAAATGTTTTAAGGATGGGGCTATATGAGCTTTCGGAATGTAGAGACACTATTCCACCAAAAGTGGCAATCAATGAAGCTGTTGAGCTCGCAAAAGCTTTCGGCTCGGATAATTCTTCTAAATTCGTGAACGGTGTGCTAGGAACAGCTTATAGAGAGCTCGGAATCGCCGAAGAGAATAACAATGAATCAAATAACAAACCCGCAAGTGAGGCAAAAGAACAAAGCGGTAACTGAGCCGCTCACAAAAAGAAGTTTGAAGGTTCCAGAAGCTTTACCGTCGGAGCCAGTTAAAGAGTCTACATTTGATCGGATAAAATCAGCGGTTTTTCGTAAAAAAACAGCTATTCAATCTATCGTAAGGGAACCGACTTCTGGGGGTATTATTTTTAGATTTACAAAAGATCATAAAGACATTGAAATTCTTCTGATCCAAGATTCAAAAGAACGTTGGACGATACCAAAAGGGCATATTGAGCCAGGCGAAACCGCCAAAATGACTGCAAGACGAGAGATTGAAGAAGAAACTGGACTTAAAAACGTATCAATTTTGGCTTGGCTGGGTAAAATTCATTTTAAATATCGACGAATAGATAAACTTGTTTTGATGACAACTCAAATATATTTAGTTCAATCATTAGACGATCAAGAAAAGCCTGAGGGCGAGAAATGGATGAAAGGGATAAAATGGTTTTCATTTACTGATGCTTTAAATGTGATTGAATATGAGGATATCGAAAAATTAATGCTTCTAGCTAAGAAAAAAATTCGAGCTGGAGATTTTTAAAAGGAGGAATGGTGGATACTACTTCATATCAGAATTTTGCAAAAGAAAAATTAGGTTTTGCATTCCATAACATAAATTTACTAGTGACGGCTTTGACGCATCGAAGTTATGTGAACGAACACAAGACGACACATGAGCATAACGAAAGATTGGAATTTTTAGGAGACGCAGTGCTAGAGCTAGTTTCTTCAGATTTTTTGTATCGAAATTACGACGAACCTGAAGGAATTATGACGGCACTTCGTGCAGCATTAGTACGAACAGAATCCATCGGCGAAGCTGGTCGCGAGTTAGGATATGAACCGCTAGTAAGGTTATCTAAGGGAGAACAAAATGGCTCAGAGAGGGCTCATGATGTAATTTTGGCGGATTGTTTTGAGGCGGTAATTGGGGCGATTTATCTGGATCAGGGTTATGAAACTGCGCGAGAATTTATTGCAAAACATATTTTGGTAAAAATTGACGAAATTTTGGAAGAAGGCTCTTGGCGAGATCCGAAATCTTATGTACAGGAGTTGGCGCAAAAAATTGATGGAATTACGCCTGTTTATCGGACACTAAAGGAAGAGGGGCCTGACCACGATAAAATTTTTACGGTCGGAATATATGTAGGAGATACTTTAAAAGGCGTTGGAACGGGACATTCTAAACAAGAAGCTCAAACCGCAGCAGCACGTGAAGGGGTAAAAAAATACCGTGCTGGAGGTGCAAAGTAAACATCGTATTGACTTTTTAGCGTAGGTGTGTTATAATAAAAGTATAAGTATTTTACTGAAAAAAAGGGGGGTTAAAAATGACTTATGCAAATTACAATTGTAGCGATCATGATGGCTTTCGGTTTGAAGAAGCCGATGACCCGAGGACATGGAATGGTTCTATAATTTCGGATTGCATGGTTGGTGATCAACGGTATGAATCCCTTGCATCCCTTGCACTCTACCAAAAAAATTTTTCCAAGGTAGATGAATATTGGGAAAAATTCAGGTCTTTTCTCAAGGCTTGCGGTAGAATAAGCTACTGTTGGACGATGGAGAAAAAACTTTTGCACCCTGATTATTCTGGGGCGAAAAGAGTGGCTGCCGAATATGGGCACGATTTGGAATATTATCGTACCCAGAAGAAAGCCAATATAAGGGTGGCAAAGGTCCTGTTTAGTAATTTTTTAAAGTATGCCCCAAAAGTTAGTCTCACGATCCAGATTGATCGTGATGGCTTTAATGATCTCCTGAAAGGCATGATTGCGAATAAGGATAGACGTAATTATGTCTACCATTTAGTGGCAAAAAGTAAATCGGATGGTGTTTTATTAACGCCATCCGAAATTGAGGCACGATATCAGGATTGCCTCAAAAAGCGTTGCATTAAAAAAAGACTCTCCTCGTGAGGGTCTTTTCTTTTTCTTTAAAATATGATAAAATGATGAGGTTAATAAATTAAGGAGAAAAATGCTAGCGATTCGCATGCAACGTAATGGCCGGTCACATTATCCAACGTACCGGATAGTCGTCCAGGAAGCGCAGCGCCACCCTCTTTCGGGTCGTGTTGTGGCTGAGGTCGGCAATTACAACCCAGCTACCAAGGCTCTTACTTTAGATAAAGAGACGGTGAAAAAATATCTTAAAAATGGTGCTCAGCCGTCTAGCCGAGTGGCATTTATCTTAGAAAAAAATGGTGTAGAGTTGCCAAAATGGGTCAAAATTATACCTAAAAAATCCGCTCAAGCCAAACACGCGGACAAATTACGCAAGAATCAGCCAAAAGAGGAAACTCTAGCGGAAGAGCCTACAACAGGGGAAACTTCAGCGGAAGAAACTCCAAACGAAGCATAAGAAAATAGTCCCACTAAGGGACTATTTTTTGTGCTATAATTGTTATGTAACAACTAAAATGGAGAAAATATGGCTACTATCGACCAACAATTTGTAGAATATATCGTAAAAACGCTAGTTAATAATCCCGATAAGGTGTTAGTTGAACGTAAGATTGATGAAAAAGGTGTGCTTTTATCTCTTACTGTGGATCCAGAGGATGTTGGACGTGTAATTGGAAAGCGTGGTGTGACGGCTCAAGCAATTCGAGTATTACTACGTGCGCTCGGAACCAAACAAGACGCAAGATACAACTTAAAAATAGTCAACACCGATGAAGGCGAGGCGATTAAGACTAATGCTCAAGCCCCTAACGAGACTACCTTTAAGACTGAAGACACTTCTCTATCAGAAGAAAAATCTGAGGAAGGCACTTCTGAATTGGCGGAAAAAACTCGCGCCGAACTTGCTGATCTTGATGATTTAGATATATAACGCTTAATATTAGGGGGAATTTAATCAGTTCCAAAATGGGGCTGATTTTTTATAAAAAGTATTGACTTTTGAGTATGGGGCCTGTATAATTAAACATAAGCTAACTAACTGCGAGTCGGCTTGAAAAATAAGTTGAGAGCTTATCTATGTTCAAAAAATCGTCTTCCGTTGGGACGATTTTTTGATGAAAAAGTATTGTATTTTGACAACAAACATGATATCATTCTTCACAAGAAGTAGTGTGCCCTCTTTTTTGTAATCTTATGGAAGTAGCGAATCTAGGGGTGAAAGTTGGGCAGTAATCTTCGGCGCTGAAAGATTAATAACACTAATAAAGAGGTAGAATGACTACAAAACCAAGTTCTAGTGAAAGGGTTTTTTTCACTGAAGGCGACCAAGCTCTTCCTATCCCGGATCTAACGG
The DNA here is from genome assembly GCA_946638615.1 of uncultured Candidatus Saccharibacteria bacterium. Taxonomy (GTDB): domain Bacteria; phylum Patescibacteriota; class Saccharimonadia; order Saccharimonadales; family Saccharimonadaceae; genus Nanosyncoccus. The sequence continues at coordinate 29,060 of CAMPBO010000004.1, forward strand.
CACATCAAAAGGATTCGTGGGAAGATTTTGTCAAAAATGGACTGCGGGAAGTTTTTGCCGAGCTTAATCCAATCGACGATTATACTGGACAAAAATTATCGCTAAGATTCAAAGATTATTATTTTAAAGAGCCAAAAGAATCCGAAAAGGATGCAAAATACAATTTGGCAACTTATGAGGCTCCACTTCATGTGTTAGTTGAGTTGGAAAACAAAACCACTGGCGAAAAGAAAGAGCAGGACATCTATTTTGGTGATTATCCATGGATGACCGATCGTGCTACTTTTATCATTAATGGTACCGAGAGAGTGATTGTCTCTCAACTGATTCGCTCAGCTGGCGTGTTCTTCAATGCCGAAACTATCGGCTTAAAACGTTATTATGGCGCCAAAGTAATACCTGGCCGTGGTGCTTGGCTTGAATTTGAAACTGCCGCTAATGGTGCAATTTATGTCAAAATTGATCGAAGACGAAAAGTCCCAGTAACAACATTCTTACGAGCATTAGGAATGTCAAAATCAGAAATAAAAGAAAAATTCGAACAAATCGATACTGGTGAGAAAAATTACATTGATGCAACATTTGAGAAAGATACGACGTCTAGTCAAGGTGAAGCACTTCTTGAGGTTTATCGACGGCTGCGTCCAGGAGATTTGGCAACAGTAGAAAACGCTAAATCGATGATCGAGCGAACGTTCTTTGATCCAAAACGCTATGATTATTCAAATGTCGGACGTTTTAAAATAAATAGTCGTCTCCATTTTGATACACCAAACGATCCAGCTCATCGAACTTTACAAATGGATGATGTCATCGCAATTGTTTCTGAAATTATTAGGCTTAACAACACACAAGAAGCTCCAGACGATATTGATTCTTTGTCTAATCGTCGAGTTAAATTAGTGGGCGAATTAGTTCAAAGACAATTCCGTTTAGGTATGTTAAGACTTCAACGCAATATTCTTGATCGTATGTCAATGGCTAATCTCGAAGAAGTCACTCCGTCTCAACTTCTTAACTCGCGCCCAGTGGTAGCAGCTGTAAAAGAATTTTTCGCTACTTCACAGCTTTCGCAGTTAATGGATGAAGTAAACCCATTTTCGGAGCTTGCACATAAAAGGCGTTTGTCTTCGATGGGTCCAGGTGGTCTTACTCGTGAACGAGCTGGGTTTGATGTTCGTGATGCTCACCCAACTCATTATGGACGTATTTGTACGGTAGAAACCCCAGAAGGTGGTAACGTGGGTCTTGTACTTAATTTTGCGACATATGCACGCATAAACGAATATGGCTTCATCGAAGCTCCTTATCGGGTAGTTAAAAATGGTAAAGTTACTGACGAGGTCGTCTATATGGACGCCGATACAGAAAATGATAAAGTTATCGCCGATGCTTCCGTAAAACTTGATAAAGACGGTAAATTTGTTGAAGATTGGGTTTCAGCACGTGTTCATGGTACTCCAGCTCAGGTGGAAGTTAAGAAAGTCACACATATTGATGCGGCACATAAAGAAATTTTGGGCGTTTCGGCAAGTTTAATTCCATTTGTAGAAAAAAACCGTGTTGACCGTTCGCTCATGGCCTGTGCAATGCAGAAACAAGCAGTGCCACTGCTCCATCAGGATAATCCTATAGTTGGTACTGGAATTGAACGTGAAGTCGCTAAAAATACTTCACAATTAATTACCGCTTCCCACAATGGAACAGTTAAAAAAGCCGATGGCGAATCAGTCATAGTTACTTACGATAAAGGTGGCGATGTCGAATACAAGTTGCAACACTTTGAAAAGACCAATGATGATCGTTGCTATAACCAAAGATGTATCGTAGTACGTGGTCAAAAAGTAAAGAAAGGCGACACCTTGATTGAAGGCGCTTCCATTAATGATGGCGAACTTGCTCTCGGTAGAGATTTATTAGTTGCATTTATGCCTTGGCGTGGCTATAACATGGACGATGCGATTGTAATTTCAAATCGTCTAGTAGAGGATGATACTTTAACTTCGATTAACATTAAAGATTTTGACGTGGAAGTCCGCGAGACCAAACTTGGACCCGAACAAGTAACCCGAGATATTCCTAATGTTTCAGAACATTCGCTTCGCCATCTTGGTGAAGACGGTATAGTTACCGTTGGCGCAGAAGTCAAAAACGGTGATATTTTAGTAGGTAAAATTACTCCTAAAGGTGAGCAAGAGCTTAGCTCAGAAGAAAGATTGCTTCGCGCAATTTTTGGCGAAAAAGCGAAGGACGTTCGTGATACTTCTGTGAGAATGAATGGTTCATCTACTGGTAAAGTAGTCGATGTGCGTGTTTACACTCGTGAGCAAGGTCACGAATTAAAAGCTGGCGTACTCATGCAGATTAAAATTTTCGTTGCAGAAATGCGAAAAATCGGCGTAGGCGATAAGCTCGCAGGGCGACATGGTAACAAGGGTGTTGTTTCTCGTGTGCTTCCAGTCGAGGATATGCCATTTATGGCTGATGGAACCCCAATTGATGTAGTTCTGTCACCGATGGGCGTACCTTCTCGTATGAATTTAGGACAACTTTTTGAAACACATCTTGGCATGGCAGCTCGTGCTCTTGGTTACAAAGTTGCAACTCCTTCATTTAATGGTGTCCCTGATGATATAATTTCAGATGAACTTGAAAAAGCTGGGTTTGCTCGTGATGGTCGTGTACAACTTTATGACGGTTTGACTGGGGAGCCATTTAATGAAAGAACTTCTGTTGGCGTGATGCATATGCTTAAACTTCACCATATGGTCGAAGATAAAATTCATGCTCGTTCAACGGGGCCTTACACAATGGTTACTCAACAACCTCTTGGTGGTAAAGCTCAAAACGGTGGTCAGCGTTTCGGGGAAATGGAAGTCTGGGCACTCGAGGCTTATGGTGCGGCAACAACTTTGCAAGAAATGCTCACTATTAAGTCCGATGATGTTTATGGACGCGCCAAGGCCTACGAGGCAATTATTAAACACGAGCCAATCGAAGGTCCGAAATTGCCAGAAGGTTTCAATGTTCTTGTTAAGGAACTTCAAGGTCTTGGTCTTAAGGTTGATCTTTTGGACCATGGTGAGGCCACTGATGCTGGCGATGTAATTGAAAAAACATCTCGTGAAATTGAAAAAACCAAAGATGATCAATCCATCTATGATCAACATAAAAAAGATACCGAGCCACAGATTCTCGATCTTGATGATTCTGAGGCTGAAGCTATGATGGCGGAAGAAGGTATCGAAATAACGGAGGGCGATGATGATGGTACAATCGACCTCGGAGAGGAATTCTAAGATGGCGTGGATGGACAATTTCATTAGTGCTTCGGACTTCGATTCAATTAGGCTAACGGTAGCAAGCCGGGATGACATTTTGAATTGGAGTTACGGTGAAGTCACAAAACCAGAAACAATCAATTATCGCACTCAAAAACCAGAACGAGATGGTTTGTTCTGCGAAAGGATTTTTGGTCCAACTAAGGATATAAACCCACACGATTCAAAGCTAAAAGGTGTAAGAAGCCGTGAGGCTGCGGTTGATAAGGAAGGTAACCTTGTTACTAAATCAATTACAAGGCGTGAACGTATGGGTCATATTGCTTTAGCTGCTCCAGTTGCTCACATTTGGTTTATGCGCGGAATTCCTTCAGCTTTGAGTCTACTTCTTGATGTTACCGTCAAAAACATTGAGAAAGTAGTCTATTTTGCAACATATCTCATTGTTGACGCTAAAACTGAAGAGATAAATAAGACTCTAGAGTCCTTAGAAGGGCAAGTTTCTGCCGCAAGGGATGCTATCAAAATTAGATACGAGAAAGACGCAAAAGTAGAAGGTGCTAATGTAAAAGCTTTAGCTGAAGCTCAGACCAAAGAACTCGAAGAGCTAGAGTCGGATTATCTTATGCGTAAGTCTGTTCTGGAATCATTTAAGAAAGGTGGCGTCATTTCAGAAGTTGATTACCGAAATCTCCCTGAAGAATACGAAGATTTAATTACTGTAGAAATGGGTGCTGCAGCAATTAAAAAGATGCTTGATGAAATAGATTTAGATAAATTAATTAGTGATTTGCATAAAGAAGCTGAAGAAGCTAAAGGGCAAAAAGAGAAGAAAATTCAAAAACGTTTGAAAACTCTCGAAGGCATGCAGGCCGCTGGAATTAAACCAGAAGACTTAGTTTTGACTGTTATCCCAGTAATTCCACCAGATCTTCGACCAATGATTGCGTTGCCTGGTGGTCGATTCGCGACTTCAGACTTAAACGATTTATATCGTCGAGTAATTAATCGTAATAATCGCTTAAAGAAACTCATTGATTTAAATGCCCCTGAAGTAATTTGCCGAAATGAAATGAGAATGCTCCAGGAAGCTGTCGATGCGCTAATCGATAATTCCGCAGCACATGGTTCTAGGGGTGCTAATTCTACAAATGGCAGACGTAAATTAAAATCGCTTTCCGATTTATTGAAGGGCAAGCAGGGGCGATTCCGCCAAAACTTACTTGGTAAACGCGTGGACTATTCGGGACGTTCAGTAATTGTTGTAGGCCCAGAACTAAAATTAAATGAATGTGGTTTGCCAAAACAAATGGCTCTTGAACTTTTCAAACCATTCGTTATTTCGTGGCTTATCGGCAACGAATACGCCAACAATATTAGAGCCGCCTCACGATTGATAGAGGCTAAAGAAACGGTAGTTTGGGATGCATTGGATGAAGTTATCAAGGGCAAGTATGTGCTCCTTAACCGTGCACCTTCACTCCATCGCTTATCAGTACAAGCATTCCAACCAAGATTAATTGAAGGTAAAGCAATTAAGCTTCACCCTCTTGTCGCGTCTGGTTTTAATGCTGACTATGATGGTGATCAAATGGCTGTTCACCTTCCATTGTCAGATGCAGCACAGGCAGAGGCAAGAGAATTAATGTCAGCTTCAAAAAACTTATTAAAACCTGCAGATGGTTCTCCGGTATTGGCTATTTATCAAGATGTTGTGCTCGGTGCATACTATTTAACATATGACAAGCCTGGTACTGATCAGGGTAACCCGAAAGCTTTCTCATCAGTTTACGAAGCTGAAATGGCTTATGATCAAGGTATTATTGCCCTACAAACCCCTATTCGTGTGTTTGCAAAAAAAGAAATTCGTAATACTACTCTTGGGCGAGTGATTTTTAATGAAATTCTTCCTAAAGAATATCCGTATGATAACTCTGTCCAAACCAAAAAACATTTGTCTAAAGTGATGGCGGATATTTTCGATCTTTATGGTGCAGATGTCATGGTTAAAACTGCAGATGCCTTAAAAGATCTAGCCTTTGAATATGAAACTATCGCTTCAATTTCAACCGCAAAAGACGATTATCCAACTTACAACGAAATTGATGATTTTATTGCTGAGGGTGATGCTAAAACAGCATTGATTCAACAACAATTTGACGATGGTCTAGTGACTGAAGAAGAACGTTATAAATTAACGATTGCTAACTGGCGAGATATTGATAAAAAAATATCGGATTTTCTTTCAAGCAAACTTTCTGAAATGGATACCGATATTGCCGTAATGGTAAACTCGGGCGCTCGTGGTAATATTTCAAATATTAAACTAGCTTCGGCCGAAATTGGTATTATGGTGGACATCAATAATAATGAAATTGAGTTGCCAGTTAAATCTTCATACAAAAAAGGCCTTAACACCTTGGAATCGTTTATTGCAACACGAGGCGCTCGTCAGGGTCAAGTTTCAACTGCTCTACGTACGGCTGATTCTGGATATTTGACTCGTCGTCTAGTCGACGTGTCTCAAGACGTCTTTACAACAGATGAAGATGCGGTAGACCCTGGGTTTACAGTATATCGTAACGAAACCGAGCTTTCGGGTATCGGTTTTGCGGCTCGGCTTTCTGGCCGCTATACCGCTGAAGCTGTTCCTGGCTATCTTGAAGCTGATGAGCTTATCACTAAAGAAATGGCTGAGCAATTAGAATCTGATGAAAAAATCAATTCTGTAAAAATTCAATCCGTTTTGTCAACGACTGCTGTCAATGGTATCCCACGTAAAGCTTATGGCGTAGATATGTCAACTCGTGAGCTCGTAGCCGCGAACGAACCAGTCGGTGTAATTGCGGCACAATCGCTTGGCGAACCAGGTACGCAGCTGACGCTTGATACAAAACATGGTTCTGGTGTGGCGGGTTCTGGTGCAATTGCTAGAGGTCTTCCTCGTGTAGAAGAGCTTCTTGAAGCACGTACCCCTAAAGGTCAAGCTTATGTTTCGCCAGTTGATGGTTCAGTCGAGATTTGGGAAGATAACAACCATTATATTATTCAAATTACACCACAAGCTGGTGCAATCGAACGATTTAGCTTAGATGATCGCAAACCTGCAGTGAAGGATGGTGAGAGCGTAAAATCTGGTTCGGTCCTTGTAAAAAAGAGCGGTGATAAAGCCGCAATTAAAGCTCCGCATGATGGAATTGTTCAACTTGTAAAAGATGCTATCATCCTAGTCGCATCGGCAACAGCTCCTGTTAGAATCGAAATCCCTGGTGATGCCGAACTGGTCGTAAAAAATAATGATATAGTTACGGCTGGAGACAGATTGACAACTGGTTCTCTAAACTTGCAAGATCTTTTGAAATACAAGGGCATTGAAGCAACAGAGCGTTACATCATGAATGATGTTTTAAATGTTTATGCGGCACAAGGTCATGAAATTTCTCCAAAACATCTTGAGATTTTGGTACGCCAAATGTTCTCTAGAGTTCAGATTAACGAACCTGGCGATTCAGAGTTTGTTTCTGGAGATATCGTTTCAAAAGCCGCTGTGACAATTGCAAATAAAGAGCTTGAAGCTGCTGGGAAAAACCCTGCTACGTTCACCAATCTGCTACTTGGTATTACGAAGGTGTCGATTTTCTCCGATTCATTTCTTTCGGCGGCATCTTTCCAGGATACCACACGAGTACTTATCAATGCAGCCATTAATGGTCGAGTGGATAGATTACGCGGTCTAAAGGAGAATGTGATTATTGGTCGTAAAATACCAGTAGGAACAGGAGTCGCTCCATTGGAAGATTTTGAGATGTCTGATTCAAAAATACCAACAGAAGAAGATCTCGAAAACCTGTAAAAGAAAGGGCTTAAAGCCCTTTCTTTTTAATGATAAGTGTGATATATTGTATGTAGTTATTGTGAGGTTTTATGCATTTTAAGACGATTTTCAAATCCCTAAAAAATAAAGACATGCTAAGGCGTGTACTGGTGATTTTTGGCATTATTATAGCCTATCGTTTTTTAGCACAAATTCCCGTACCGATGGGCGATGCTGGAACGTTTAAAGAAGCTGTCTCTAATTTATTGGAAAAATCTGATTTCTCAAATTTTCTTAATTTGATTTCTGGGGGAGGATTAGCTTCGTTTAGTATTATTTTAGTCGGTCTTTCACCATATATTACTGGTTCTATTATTATCCAACTTTTGACCAAAGCTATACCTTCGCTCGAAGAATTATCAAATGATGGTGAGACTGGTCGTCGCAAAATTAACCAATGGACTAGAATTTTAACAATCCCACTTGCCATCGTGCAATCTGTTGCTTATATTTTTATTCTTTATCAATCTACTATATCAGCTAATATTGCTACTGATTTTACACCTACGGTTGGCGATTGGGCTCTTTCGATTACCGCAATGACGGCAGGGTCATTAATCTTAATGTGGATGGGTGAACTAATTACTGAGCAAGGAATAGGGAATGGTATTTCGACTTTGATTTTTGCATCTATTATCTCTCAGCTACCAGCTACAATGGCCTCGCTTGGTTCTGCACTTTCTGACACCAGTCAGGGTTCACTAAGCTTATTCGGATGGCTTAATCTTTCTGTAAATCCTACAGTCTTTTGGATTATATTAGGTTTTGCCATTGCGATGCTCGTCGTAATTTATTTCTTGGTTAAAATAAATGAAGCACAACGTATTATCACTATTAATTACGCTAAACGAGTGCATGGTAATTCTTCTTACGGTGGGATTAAATCTATTTTGCCTATTAAGTTGATTGCTGCTGGTGTAATTCCAGTGATTTTCGCAACAGCCTTCTTATCTTTGCCGGCTTTAATTGGCCAAGTAATTACAACTATGAATCCTGAAAACGAATTTGGAACAACCTTAGTGACAATTTTTTCGGCGCCATCAGCTAATAATTTTGCTTCTATATACCCAGATGGGATTACGGGGCAATGGTTTATTTATCCAGCACTTTATTTTATCTTGGTATTCATGTTCACATACTTTTATACGTCAATTATTTTCAATACCAAGGAGATTGCTGACAACTTACAAAAACAAGGCGGTTTTATAGAAGGAGTAAGGCCAGGTATTGCAACATCTAAATACTTAAGTAAAGTTGTAAATCGCTTAGATTTATTTGGGGCTTTGGCTTTGGGGATTATCGCCATGTTGCCATTTATTACTGATTACATTTTTATCGTTGTAACTGGCGCCCCAATTGGTCTTTCTATTTCAGGTACAGGTCTTCTTATCGTGGTTACAGTAGCATTAGAGAATCTTAGGTCGGTGGATTCTAGAGCTCTTATGATAACTTATGATGATTTTGGCAATGAGCTTAAAAATTAAAAGTTGGCGAAGCATTACTAAATGGTGTATTTGGGGAATACTGGGAATCACGTTGTTGATTTTTCTTATTCGTGTATTAGTATTTGAGCATAACTACTATTCTGAAAAAGAAGGTAGCGAAAGAGCCGTTGCAATAGAAACAGAAAATATTCAAGAAGAACTTATCGAAGTTAAACCAGCGACGAAGGAAATAGAAGAATACACTGTCGCCCTTGATTACCCACGTTATCTTTCTATTCCCAAGCTTAACGTGGAAAAAGCACGCGTTTTACCGATGGGTGTTAATTCACGCGGTGAATTAGCCACTCCAAATAATATTTTTGATGTTGGTTGGTATGAGGCTTCAGGCAAACCTGGTCAAGGTGGAACGATGATTATTGATGGGCACAATGGTGGTCCACATGTATTTGGAGTATTTAAAAATCTCCCTGACTTAATGGCTGGAGACATTATAGAAGTTGAACGTGGTGATGGTATAGTTTTCCATTATAGCGTAGTTGAAAACAATGCGGTTTCGCTTTCTGATTCGGATGGCTATATGAAAATTGCTGCTAAATCTCCGATTGCTAAAAAAGAATCGATAACCTTAATCTCTTGTACTGGCGAGTGGTCACAACAGCAAAAAACCTATCTTTCTCGACAATTTACGAGAGCAATTCTTGTTGACTAATCTTTTTTTGTGTGCTATACTGGATTTGTAATTTATGGCTAGTCAAAAGGAAGTGATTAAGCTCACTGGTAGCGTTGTTGAAGCGTTGCCGAATACCCAGTTTCGGGTTGAACTCGAGAATGGTCATATTATTGTTGCCCACATGAGTGGGAAGATGCGAAAAAACTATATTCGTCTCGTCCCGGGCGACAGAGTTGAAGTTGAGTTAACCCCATACGATCTTACAAAGGGTAGAATCAGCTTTCGGCTCAAAGATTAATAATTAACAGGAAAGGATAATTTTAACACATGAAAGTACGTGCTAGTGTTAAGAAAATCTCGCCTGATGATATCATCGTACGCCGAAAAGGTGTGCTACGTGTCATCAATAAGAAAAAACCTAAGAATAAGCAAAGGCAGGGTTAAAACATGGCTAGAATAGCTAGTGTTGTGATTCCTTCCGAAAAACAAGTATGGGTTGCCCTTACTTATGTTTACGGAATTGGCTCCACAACTTCAAAAGCCATCCTTGCGGAGGCTAAAATCGAGCCTACCACTCGGGTGAAAGATCTCACCGAGGCTGACGAACAAAAAATCAACGACATTATTTCCGCGAAATATCATGTTGAAGGTGATTTGAGGCGCCTCGTGAGCAACAATATTAAACGTTTAAAGGATATCAATTCCTATAAAGGTATCCGCCACAAGGCTAAATTACCAGTCAACGGCCAACGTACTCGTACGAATGCACGTACTCGTAAGGGTAAGGCGATCGCGGTCGGTGGGGCACAACCTAAAGCAGCGAGCAAAACCTAAGGAGTAAAATATGGCAGATGAAATTAAAAACACTGCAGACGGAATTGTTGAAACGACTCCTTCGAAGACTAAGTCTTCTAAGAAAGCTAAGCGTGTCGTTAATTCTGGCGCAGTACATATCCAATCAACTTTTAATAATACTATTATTAGCGTTACCGATCGAAATGGTGGTGTTTTAACCGCTTCATCAGCTGGGGCAAATGGTTTTCGTGGATCGAAAAAAGGTACTGCTTTTGCTGCTGGCGTAGCTGCTGAAAAGGCCCTTGAAGCTGCAAAGAAAAACCATTCACTCAATTCGGTCGATGTTTATGTATCTGGCATTGGCCTAGGTCGTGATGCGGCAATTAGAGCTATTTCTACGGTCGGAATTAAAATTGATAGTATCACCGATGTCACCCCAATTGCACACGGTGGTGTGCGACCAAAGGGAGAAAGGAAACCATAATGGCTCGAGATAATTCTCCAATAGTAAAACAAAGTCGTCGTGAAGGTTATGCATTGGCCCCAAAAGCACACAAAGTGATGGCTAAAAAATCTGGCATACCTGGTGAACATGGCGATAAACGAGCACGAGGTGGTAGTTTGTATCTAACTCAACTTCGTGAAAAACAAAAAGTTCGTCGTATGTACGGATTACTAGAAAAACAATTCGCAAAATTGATGAAAGAAGCTCAAAAATCAGAGGGCTTGACTGGTGAGTTACTTCTTGAGTACTTGGAACGTAGGGCGGATAATGTTGTTTATCGTGCTGGTTTTGCGCTCACGCGCAGACAAGCAAGACAACTTGTTTCTCATGGCCACTTCCTTTTAAATGGTCGTAGAGTAGATATTCCTTCAATTCGTTTGAACCCAGGCGATGTCTTAGAGGTTCGACCAAAATCGGCTAAATCAGAATATTTTAAAAATCTTTCAAATATTATTGGGGCATCTAGTGCTACACCACTTTCTTGGCTAAAGGTCGATGCAAAGAAAATGAAAATTGAAGTTACTGGATTACCAAAACGCGAAGAAGCGGAAACTGGCATAAATGAACAATTAATTGTTGAGTATTACTCACGCTAAGGAGAAATAGAATATGACAACCAAAAATATTCATGAAGCAGCTCTTGCTGAAGTTAAGGAACTAGACAAAAATAGTGCCGAATTTGTCATTAGACCACTTTATTATGGCTATGGTAATACTCTTGGTAATTCTTTGAGGCGTGTTCTGCTTTCAAGTGTAAAAGGTGCAGCTATTACTGCTTTCTCGATTGAAGGTTCGAATCATGAATATACCGCTATTCAAGGTGTAAAAGAAGACGTCGTCGATATTATGTTAAATTTAAAAAACATTCGTTTTCGTTGCCACACCGATGCTCCAGTTGAGCTAAGCTTAGAAATCCGAGGAGATAAGCAATCAGAAAAAAATGGCGAAAAAAGGGTTATAGCTGGCGACATTAAACTCCCAGCTGAAGTCGAAATCGCTAACCCGAATCAAGTAATTTGCCATATCGATGATCCGAAAAAAGTTCTTAAAATGAATTTCATCGTCGAAACTGGAAGAGGCTACCTCACAATTGAGCAAGCAAGCGAAGATAGAATCCATAGCGATATGATAGCGGTGGACGCCGTCTTTACGCCGGTTCTTAGAGTAAGATATAAGGTTGAAAATACACGTGTTGGTCAAGATACTAATCTACAACAGCTCACTTTGACTATCGATACCGATGGTACTATTACGCCAAAGGAAGCTTTTGAAGAGGCTGCAGCAATCTTAGTAAATCAATATACTGCTCTTGCGGGGTCAACTAGAGTAGAATCAGCACCTACTCCAGGCATGCACAGAGATGAAGATGATTCAGGACTGATGCTACCGATAGAAGAGCTTGATCTTTCTGCTCGAACAGCAAATGCATTATTAAATAACGATATCCGTACGATCCGCGATTTAGTAATGTTGTCTGAAAGCGATTTAAAAGATCTTAAAGGCTTTGGTTCAAAAGCGCTTGATGAAGTAAAAGAAAAGTTAACGGAGTTAAATATTTAATATGCACGCCCATGGAAAAAAAGGCCGTAAATTTGGCCGAGAAACCGATCAGAGGGGCGCATTAATGCGTGGGCTGATGTGCTCCCTAGTTAAATATCAAACAATAACTACCACTTTGGCTCGGGCTAAAGAAACTCGTCGATTGATGGAAAAATTAGTAACGATGGCAAAGAAGGGTGATTTACACAATCGTAGACTAATCATTGCTAGATTAGGTGACCTTGAGTCAGCTACTTTATTAATTGATGTAATTGCTCCTCAGATCAAAAGAGATTCTGGATATCTTAGAATCGAAAGAGCTAGCAATCGTAAAGGCGACAACTCAGAGATGGGGACAATTAGCTTTGTAGACGAAATTAGCCTTGAGCCACAAAGTGTCGAAAAAAAGCCTACGACAAAAATGACTGCAAAAAAGGAGGCTAAATAATGAAAACTTATAGTCAGAAAGGCGCAGAAATCAGTCGAGAATGGTGGTTGATTGATGCCTCAAGCATGCCTTTAGGAAAACTTGCTGTTATAATCGCAGATAAGCTGATGGGGAAATCAAAGGTAACCTATACCCCACATATCGATAATGGAGATTATGTTATTGTTGTCAATGCAAAAAATTTAATCGTAACTGGCGACAAAATGACTCAAAAGAAATACTATAGGCATAGTGGTTTTCCTGGTGGAATTAAAGAACTTAAGCTCGAAGAAGTAATTGAAAAAGATGCTTCACGAGCAATTCGCGAAGCTGTAAAAGGAATGTTGCCTAAGAATAAGCTATCAGATGTTCGTTTGACTAGATTGAAAATTTTTGAAGGGTTAGAGCATGCTCATGCTGCACAGAATCCAAAGGAGATTAAGTAATGGTCGCTACAAAGAAATATACTTATGGATTAGGTCGTCGTAAATCGGCAACCGCAACGGTTCGACTTTATAAGGGTAAAGGTGATATCACAATTAATAACAAACCTGCCCTTGAATATCTATCTAATAATAAAACTTATCTTGCAGAGATTACGGATCCTCTAGCTTTAGCAGAAAGACAAAAAGATTACGATATTACTATTATAGCTAAGGGTGGTGGACTCGCTGGACAAGTGGATGCAATTAAACTTGCTATCTCTAAGGCTTTAACTGCCGAGGCCATTGATCTTCGTCCTGTTCTTAAAAAAGCTGGAATGATGAAACGCGATCCACGCGAAAAAGAACGCAAAAAATACGGCCTTCGTTCAGCCCGTAAGAAAGAGCAATTCAGTAAGCGTTAATCTACTAATTCGCTTAAAAATAAAAATCCCCTTTAAGGGGATTTTTATGAGTCTAATTAAAAATTTACGAAGATCTAAATGTGGTGGAGTGCAGGAGACTCGAACTCCTCACCTCGACAATGCGAATGTCGCGCTCTACCAGATGAGCTAGCACCCCGTCTTTTGATTATAACACTGTTTGAATAATAAAACAATTTTACAGATTAAAAAGTACGGATTTTATCTAGTGGGAACAAACGTAATACAACTGGCCCAACAATACGACAAAAAGGTATTGTCCCTAACCCATTTCGTGAATCCCAAGAAGAAGAACCCTCACGATTATCTCCAGAGACGAACAATTCACCATTTGGAACGATTAGGTCGACCTCTCCAGAAGTATATTCTTTAGGACCATCAGTTTCTGAAATACGCCAGTCATTATCATATATAAAACCTTCGGGATGTTCATTGTTGTAAATTGTCATGATGCCATCTTTTACCACGACGCGTTCGCCCGGAAAAGCAATCACACGTTTAATGATATATTGGTCATTAATATTTGAAGGTACCGAACATGTCATAGGATTAGAAACGCCCGCCGTTTTATATTCTTTGACTTTTTCTTCGTCTTCATTAAGAAAAACAATTATTTGCCCACGCTCAGGAATATATTCTTGACCAAGAAAATGCGACCACGACACAGCAGCTCGATTAACAATAACTCTGTCATCATCGTGCAGCGTGTTTTCCATACTCCCACCGACAACATTATATGAACGATAAACGAAAGTGTTTAAAAATAAGGTACCTAAAACAATCGCACCAATAAATCCTCCTAGGCTCAAAAAATCTTTTAATAGAGGGTGCTTTTGAAAAAATTTTGGTTCCATATTTATTTATTATAGCATTTTTAAGCTTAATTTAAAATATTTGCTATAATATATATATTATGGTTGATTATGTTTTAGCACGTAAATCTCGTAATATCGCAAGTACACTAGTACACGTTCTTCTTAATTTATTATTAGGAGTGGGGGCTGTACTGATCACAGTATTGTCGGGCAACCCTGCGCCAGGGATTTTACTAGTCCTGGTATCAAAATGGCGAATTTTTGCTGTTAGAGCTAGATACTTCTTTTTAAACCTAAAAGCCAATCTAGTTGACATAATTGTAGGTGTTAGTATTGTGCTTTTAGCTTATTATGCTGGTTCGGCTTTTTTGCCAATTGATTTTATACTAATGATTATATATTCGATATGGTTATTAATTATAAAACCTCTTTCGTCAGAAAATGCTGCTTTAGCTCAATCTTTAATTGCTGTTTTTTTAGGTATGTCTGCGTCAGTGTTTTTATCTGCCAATTTGAATGCTTTAGTAATTGTGCTTTTGGCCTTTTTGATTGGTTATGCGGCCAGTCGGCACATATTGATTCAGGGGAGTGACAAGGATTTTACTTTAACTACTTTTGTTTGCGGGTTGATTTTTGCAGAAATAGCATGGCTGTGCCATTCTTGGGCAATTATATATACTTTTGGCTCGACTGGGATTAGAATTCCTCAACTTGCAATAATTTTAACAATTTTTGCGTTTATGTATAATTATGCGCGACAAGCAATGATAAGATACCAAGATGATTTCAGGTTCAAACATATCTTAGGCCCCATAATTTTCGGTGCCGTGCTTGTTAGTATTATTATAATTTGGTTTAGCAATCCAATTTTCAATATATAAAGGAGAAAAAATGAAAAAAGAAAAAAACAATAATGAATTTAAATTAGCAATCTGCTTATCTTCTATAGCCGTTTTATTTAGTGGTGTAGGTTTGATTTTGGGTTGGATTGGATATGATAAATCATCGACTCCGATTACTTTTCTAGGCAGTGGTCTGGACGGTAATTCAGCAAATTTTACAGAAGGCTCAATTGCTGATATCGCAGAAAATGTCTCGAAAAGTGTTGTCTCCATTGTAACATCCATCAAAGCAACAAATTTATTTGGTCAAAGTTATGATTCTGAAGCTGCTGGTACTGGCGTAATCGCAACTAGTGATGGAATAATTATCACAAATAAGCATGTGATAAATGGAGCAGACAACATAACGGTTGTCTTAAATGACGGAACTGCCTATGACGAAGTCGAATTAGTCGCAACTGATCCATTAAATGACATTGCTTTTCTTAAAATTAAAGACGTTTCAGATTTAGCAGCGGCAACATTGGGTGATTCTAAAACGATAACAGTTGGTCAACAAGTAATTGCAATCGGCAATGCTTTAGGACAATACCAAAATACTGTAACGGCGGGCATAATTTCAGGTGTTGGACGCTCTGTGACGGCGGTAGATAGCACTGGTCGTAATTCTGAAACGCTTTCTGATATGATTCAGACAGATGCTGCTATTAATTCTGGGAATTCAGGTGGCCCACTTGTTAATGCGGCTGGTGAAGTTATCGGTATTAATACTGCTACATCCACGACAGCAGAAAACATGGGTTTTGCTATTCCAATTTCGAGCGTAAAAGGAATGTTAAAACAATTGATTGAAACTGGTGAAGCTTCCAGGGCATATTTAGGTGTTTATAGTATCGAAATTACACCCGAGGTAGCAAAAGCCTATAATTTGCCAATTACAACTGGAGCCTATCTGTATAGCTCTTCTAATTATTCAGCAATCGTGAGCAACTCTCCAGCAAGTAAAGCTGGTCTTAAAGATAAGGATATTGTTGTAGCTATTAATGGGGTCAAAATAGGTACAGCTGGGTCTCTTTCTTCGATTATTGGGGAATATAAAGCTGGTGACACGGTACAACTTGTTGTTGTGCGCGAAGGGAAGGAAATAGCTATCAACGTTAAGCTTGAGGGTTATAAAAACCAATAACAAAACCCCTAGTTTCGATGTGGTGATAATTATTTTGTAAAGCAAAATCTATAATCCTGGCGTGTTGACAAGGGTCAGATTCAAGGAAGAGATATTTAACTTTGTGCTCAAAAGCTTGCTCTATGAGTTTAAAAATCAATTCTAAGCCATGGTTATTCGCAAAAAGAGCACTAGGCGGTTCAGCGGCAAGCGATTTTAAATCTAACCATGACCAGTCGCGATCAACATAAGGTAAATTTGCGACAATTATATCGGGGGTAAACTTGACATTTTTAAGTAAATTTGATATAATAAAATTTATAGAGACGCCATACTTAATGGCGTTTTTTTGTGCTATTTTAATCGCTGGACGAGAAATATCGATTGCTGATAAATTCGCTTCGGGAATCTCTAATTGAAGGGTGATCGCAACGCAACCAGAGCCCGTACCAACATCAAGAATTTTAAGGCCTTTTGGATCGATTTTAGCTGTAGAAGCCTTAACACCTGGAAGATAGGGTTTACCAACGAGGTTAAGGACAGCATCTATTATCTGTTCTGTCTCTGGACGAGGAATTAACACGCTAGGAGTCACCAAAAAATCACGTCCATAAAAATCCTGTAAGCCTACTTTATATGCTTTGGGTAAGAGCGCGCTCATTTTTAGTTAGTTCATGTATTAAGTCGTCAATATCTCCGTTCATTGCGGTTGCAATATTTGACCTTGAATAATGGATGCGGTGGTCAGTGATGCGATCTTGAGGAAAATTATATGTACGAATTTTTTCGCTACGATCACCTGTTCCGATTAGAGATTTGCGGGCTTCAGAAGCCTTTTCGCGTTCTTCTTCTTTTTTCTTTTCGAGAAGACGCGTACGTAATACGTTCATGGCTTTAACTCGGTTTTGTTGTTGAGAGCGTTCATCTTGCATTGCTACTACGATACCAGTGGGAAGATGTGTAATACGAACAGCCGAATCGGTTGTGTTAACACCTTGACCACCATGGCCACCAGAACGATAAATATCTATACGCAAGTCTTCGGGCTTAATTTCAAGATCTTGCTCGGAAGCCTCTGGAAGAACTGCTACAGTCACTGTTGAAGTATGGATTCGTCCTTGAGACTCAGTAACTGGCACGCGTTGAACTCGATGCACGCCGCCTTCAAACTTGAGTAGACCATAGGCGTTCTCGCCACTGATTTTAAAAATAACTTCTTTAATGCCACCAGCTTCGTTCTGGTTTTCAGAAATAAGTTCAGCTTTTAGATTATGATTTTCGGCATATTTTTGATACATTCGATAAAGCTCACCGGCAAAAAGGCTCGCTTCATCGCCACCAGCGCCAGCTCGAATTTCAATCAAGGCCGGCTTGTCGTCAGCGGGATCATGCGGGATCAGCAACTCTTCTAACTCATCTTTTGCAGTTGCTATTTGAGATTTTAGATTTTCAATATCTTCTTTTGCGATTTCACCTAATTCAGGATCATTTATCAATAATTCAGCTTCTTTAAGACTGGCAGACATTCGTTTTATTTTTTGATTTAAATCGATTATCAAGCGAAGAACATTTGCGCGTTTCGACTTAGTAGCAAAATCTGGGTCGCTATAAGCGTCTGGCTTAGATAAAAACTTTTCAATATCTTGTAACTCTGTTTCGTATTTTTGTAAATCCATGATATAATTAATTATACCATAACATGGGTTTTTAGCTCAGTTGGCTAGAGCGCGGCATTCACATTGCCGAGGTCAGAGGTTCGAGCCCTCTAAGACCCACCATTTTTTTTGTGAAGAATTCAAAAATTCAAAAGTAGGGCGTCGGATCTCGCTTCGCTCGGTGTGAGCCCTCTATAAGTTTATTAAACAATTTATAAATTATTCGTTGTAATTTTTACAAAAATTAGCATAAAAAGCTTGTAAATCCATATTTAGTGTTGTATACTTTTTGTAAGACGCTAAATGTAGGGTCAAAGCGAAAAATATCACCATCTCGCTGGAGGATTCTACAGAAGGTCATATACAAAACAACTAAAATACGCGAAGGAGGTATTTTGATTATGTTCAAAAGGATAGTTAAGCGGGATGGAAAAATTGTAAAATTTAACCCTGACAAAATAATCGATGCCATCACTAAAGCTGGACTTGCTACAGAAGAATTTAAGGCCGATCGCGCAAAAGCTCTTGCGCAAAAGGTTTTACAGAAAGCAGAAGAGAAAATTACTGCACGTACTCCAAATGTTGAACAAATTCAAGATATCGTTGAAGAAGTTTTGATGGAATCTTCTTTCAAGCGCACCGCAAGAGCATACATACAATACAGGCAGGAACGCTCAAGAAGGCGCGAAGCTAAATCTGATTTAATGATGATTTATCGTACGATTTCTCATGCAGACGCAGCGGAAGACTCAGATGTAAAACGTTCGAACGCCAATGTTGATGGTGATTCGGCTATGGGAAAAATGCTTCAATTTGGAGCTGAGGGATCTAAAGTTTTCGCAAAGACCCTCTTAATTAGACCCGATATTGCCGCTGCACATGATTGTGGGGATATACATATTCACGATCTTGATTTTTATGCTACTGGCACATTAACATGCTGCCAGTCTGATCCATTCGTATTATTTGAGAACGGTGGCTTCAATACTGGACATGGTCATCTCAGAACGCCAAATTCAATCAGTTCATATGGTGCGCTAGCAGCAATTATGCTTCAGGCTAATCAAAATGAACAACACGGCGGACAATCTATTCCTAATTTTGATTACGCGATGGCTCCAGGTGTAGATAAATCATTCCGAAAGGCACTAAAAAGGAACCTGGATAAATACAATAAATTTACAGGTAAAAAACTCGCACTCGATGTAAAAGACGACATAAAATATGGTGACGACAAAAAATTAGAAAAAGCCAAATGGCCAAAGGAAATCATAGAAACTTCTAATGCGGACGTAGAAAAAGAAACTTTACAAGCCATGGAAGGTTTTGTCCACAATTTAAATACAATGCACTCTAGAGCGGGAGCTCAAGTGCCGTTTACTTCTATTAATTTTGGTACCGATACGACTCCTTCAGGACGGTTAGTTTCTAAAAGCTTACTTGAAGCAACCAGCAATGGACTTGGTAAAGGTGAAACCCCTATCTTTCCAATTTCAATTTTCAAGGTAAAAGAAGGCGTTAATTACAATCCAGAGGACCCAAATTATGATTTATTCAAGAAATCTATGGAAGTATCAGCAAAAAGACTTTTTCCAAATTTTTGTTTTATTGATGCCCCGTATAATTTAAAATATTATAAAAAAGGTGATTATCGTACCGAGATTGCCACAATGGGATGCCGAACGCGCGTATTCGCGTCGATTTTCCCTGAATCAGACGGCATTGTAACTGGACGCGGCAATTTATCTTTTACCACAATAAATCTTGTTCGGATTGGTATCAAACATGGAATCTGCCTTGGTGAGCGCAAAGAAGCCGATTGGGAGGGATTTTATAGAGAGCTTGATGAAAAAATGGATCTAGTTAAAGACGAATTACTTGAAAGATTTGAATTTCAAGCGAATCAGCATGTAAGAAATTTTCCTTTCTTAATGGGTCAGGGCAACTGGTTTGGGTCTGAAAAACTCGGTTGGAACGATACTCTCCGCGACGTCATCAAACATGGAACGCTGTCTATCGGTTTTATCGGTCTAGCTGAAACTTTGGTTGCTATGACTGGCAAACATCATGGCGAAGACGAGGATTCAAGAGAATTGGGGTTAGATATAATCACTCATATGCGTGAAAAATGCGATGAGTATAGTAAAAAATATAAGTTGAATTTTTCGCTTCTAGCAACACCAGCGGAAGGGATTGCAGGGCGTTTTACAAAAATTGATAAAAAAGAGTACGGAATAATAAAAGGCGTTACGGATAGAGAATTCTACACTAATTCATTCCACGTCCCAGTATATTATCCGATTAGTGCTTTTGATAAGATTGAGATTGAGGCTCCTTATCACAACCTCTGCAATGCTGGACACATCACTTATATTGAGCTTGACGGCGATCCTTCACAAAATATTGCAGCATTTGAAGCCGTAATTCGTAAAATGCACGATGAAGGCATCGGTTACGGTTCGGTTAACCACCCTGTCGATCGTGATCCAATTTGTGGTTTTTCTGGTGTTATTACTGGCGACAGATGCCCACATTGTGGTCGGCTTGAAGGCGACGTTCCATTTGAGAAAATAAAAGATAATTTTGTAGGAAAATAAATGACAGATTGGCACAGAGTTTCACTTGAAAAAATTTCGAAAGAAGTGAATACTCCAGAGGGATATATCAGAATTTCTGCGCCTTTAGAACATGACAACATCGTAAACGGAGATGGGCTAAGGGCAGTGCTTTGGACACAAGGCTGCCCCAATCATTGTCCCGGTTGTCAGAATCCCGAAACTTGGGACTATGAGGCTGGAATGTTGATAGAGATTGATATTATCAAAAAAGAGTTGGCCAAATTTAAGGGTCAAACAGGATTAACTTTTTGTGGCGGTGAGCCATTTGTGCAACCTAAAGCTTGTAAAGAAATTGCGGATTATGTACGAAAAGAACTTGGTTGGAATGTTTGGAGCTTTTCAGGATTTACCTATGAAACAATTGTTGAGCATGGTGGAGCTGCCCTTGAGTTATTAAAATCGTTAGATGCCTTAATAGATGGGCCATTTATCTTGAGTCAGCGTGACTTAAGTTTGCGATTTAGGGGCTCAAAAAACCAACGTTTGCTCCATTTAGAATATGGCACTGGTAAAATTTTGGCAATCGAGTGACCGTCTGTTATAATATACATGTGAACTGGAGGTTTAATGGAATATAATGCTTTTGCGATCATGCCAATGGGGCAGGTTTTTGATTTGGAACCTGGAAAAACATATTCTGGAAAAATTACAGTTGTAAACCCAGCCGATGCGACAAGTAATTTTTACTACAAAAGTTCAATTGCTCCATATAGTGTAATTGGCGACGATTATACGGCGGACCTTACTACCAAATATGACCGCTCTTTAATTACAGATTGGATTACTATTTCTAACCCTACTGGTGAAATATCTCCAAATAGTTCCAAAGATGTTATTTTTACGATTACCGTTCCAGAAGATGCTCCAGCTGGCGGTCAGTATGCCGCAATCACGGTGTCTTCAGATAATCGACAGACTGAAAACGGTGCTATGGTGCAAAATGTTTTTGAGATGGCAAGTATAATATACGCAAGGGTAGCAGGCGAAATCACACATAAAGGCAATATCATTAAAAATGAAATACCTGGCTTTTCATCCGTAGCACCAATATCCGTTGGAGCTGTTATCTCTAATGACGGAAACGTACACGAAAACGCCATTTTTTCTTTAAAAGTTTCCGATGTCTTTTCTGGTAAAGTAATTCTTCCCACCGATGAAGACAGTGGACGCTATAATGAGATTATTATGCCTGGTACTACTAGACAAATTGTGCGAAATATTAGCGATCTTCCAACAATGGGAATTATTAGAGTTAGCCAAACAATATATTATAATGGTGAAACGTCTACAGTTGAAAAAGATATCTTAATTTGCCCAATTTGGTTTATTGCACTTTTAAGCCTCCTTATTATTTCAATAATTACCTCTATTATTATATTTTTTAAAAAACATGGAAAGAAACTCCATCATATATGAAAATCACAATTTTAGGCGCAGGAGCGTTTGGTACAGCTCTTGGCAAAATATTGACAGACAAAAATCATACTATTAACTACTATGACCCAAAATACAATAATGGGGCACTAAGTGAAACTTTGCGCGGAGCCGACATTATGGTTCTCGCAGTCCCATCAGAAGCTGTAGAGCAGCTTTTATTATATTTACCGAAAAATATACCCTTAGTCATTGCGACTAAAGGCTTATTGAATGAAAAAATACTACAGCCTTTTAGCGATTACGCCATAATATCTGGACCTGGTTTTGCTAAAGATATAAAATCCCAAAAAATGACCAGACTAACCTCTACCGCTAACTGGGCGGCTGATTTGTTTACTACAGACTATCTTAATTTTGATGTAACTGACGACAAAAAAGGCGTCTTAATGTGTGGAGCCTTGAAAAATGTTTATGCAATTCTCGCGGGATTAAAAAATTTACAGCCTGGTTCAAAAGAGCACGATATTTTTTTAGATAAAGCATCTGAAGAGATTAAACTAATTTTGGCTAAGAATGGCGCCGATCCCAAAACGTTTGATTTAGCTTGTGGTATGGATGATCTTAAAATTACATGCAATTTTCCTTCAAGAAATTATGAATTTGGGCAAAAATTGCGAACTAATTTTGATTGTTGTCCCGAAAAGACAGTTGAAGGTATCTCAACACTAAAGAGAATACGACGAGGAGAAATTAACGTGCCTACTGAAGCCGCGTTTTTACGTGAGTTAATTGGTCTGGAGGGCTCATGGGCTTAAATCAAAAGCAAAAAGAAGCAGTAGAATATTTAGATGGTCCGCTTTTGGTTTTGGCTGGCCCTGGGACGGGTAAAACGCAGCTACTTTCTCATAAAGTCGCATATATTTTAAAAAATACAGATACCAATCCTGAGAATATTTTATGCTTGACGTTTACTGAGACTGGCGCTTCAAATATGCGTGAAAGGCTAAAAAGCATTGTCGGAAATGATGGTCTAAGGGTAAATATTGGCACTTATCATGCCTTCGGGTCAGAAATTTTAGCACAATATAAAAACTATTCGGAAAATTACGAACGAAAGCTAGACTCAGCCGTTGATGAGGTGACGCAATTCAAAATTATAAAAGAACTTCAAGAAAAATTACCAGGAAACGATATTTTAAAAGGAGATAATATCAAAGATATAGTCAGCGTAATCTCATCGGCTAAATCTGCTGGTCTAAATGCTACGGACTTAAAAAATATTGCAGAACAAAATTTGGAAGATTCAAAAATCTTGTCAGAAGTAATCTCGCCATTACTTAAGTCAGTGATTCCAAGGGTCTATAAAGAATCTTACGAAAACGCATACTTGCCGATTTGGGAGATTCTAAAACAATATACTAAGGCAGGAACAATCATTAAAAATATTGAGCGTTCAATCGGTGGGCTGGCACGTGATTTAAAAGAGGCGATAATTAGTGCTGAAAGTACCGAAAAAATTAAACCTTTATCTGATTGGAAAGATAAATATTTTGAAAAAGACAATAACGGCAACTATCGCCTAAAAGACCGAATTGCCAATAAAAAACTTTTGAGTCTTGCTACAATAATGCGTAAATACGACAATTACCTTCATAAAAATGGGTTATATGATTTTGATGATATGATTCAAGAATCCGCCAGAATTTTGCGTGAAGATGATGGGTTTCGAGCAACACTAACTGAGCGATATCAATTTATTATGTTAGATGAGTTTCAGGATACCAATCCATCACAATTTGCTATTATTAAAGAGTTAACTGATTATGAAAAACCTTTAATCATGGCTGTAGGTGATGATGATCAGGCGATTTATGAATTCCAAGGGGCGCTTTCAACCAATCTTATAGATTTTCAGAATCATTACAGTGCCAATGTGATTCCTCTAGTAGAAAATTATCGCAGTACGCAGGAGATTTTGGATTTTTCACGAGAGATTATTAATCAAGCGAACGATCGTTTTGCCGACAAAGAGCTGTTATCACACAAGGAGGCTCCGAAAGAATCGCAGATTTATCGTCATGAATTTTTATCTTCCGAGATGGAATATGATTTTGTAGCCAGTAAAATTGCGGAACTCATTAAATCTGGCGTTAAACAAAGCGAAATTGCGATTATTTCTTACAAGACCAAATATTTTATGCCACTTTTGCCATTTCTTAAGGCTCATCCCGAAATAAAAATTGCTTATGAGAAGAAGGATGACTTATTTGAAGACGAAAAAATCCATGAAATATTGACTTTGGCTAGATTTATTTACGAACTTACTTACGAGAAAAAGTCAACGGTTTCGACTTTGGAAATTTTGGCATACCCGTTTTTCAAATTACCAATGCTCGAAATTGTCAAAGCCGTAGGTGAAGCCCGAAGTAGCCGAAAACAAATTTTTGAGATACTTTTACATTCAGAAAATCCAGAAATTTTAAAGGTGATGGAATTTTTCTCCTCATTAGTAGCAAAAGCTTTTAATGAACCTTTGGAATTGTTTTTAGATTACCTGATCGGCGCCATGGAACTAAATGGCTACCGGTCACCATATCTTGAATATTACACAAAAACCGAGGGATATCAGGCGTTTAGCCTATATGAATCACTTTCGTCCTTAAGGGGGAAGCTTAGAAAGCATTTTGGCGAGAAAAAATTACGTCTTGCAGATTTGATTTCTCTAATTGATGATTACAAAGATGCAGAGATGCCTCTAAACCTAGTGAGTCCCTACAAAGAATCTGATGAGGCGGTGCAGATTTTGTCAGCGCATAAAGCTAAGGGGCTGGAATTTTCGTATGTTTTTATCATTTCAACCGATCATGTAGCTTGGGGTAAAGGTAAAGGGAATAACAACCTCTTAGCTCTACCCAAAAACTTAACCCAAATTCGTCATACTGGCACCACAGACGGCGAAAAACTAAGGATTCTATATGTGGCATTAACTAGAGCAAAAGAGACTCTCTATATCACCAATTCACTACACGATTTTAACGAAAAATCACCCGCTCGACTAGAATATCTAGAAGAATATCAAGAGGGCGAGAAGGTGATTTCTCCGTTAATACCCACTAAAACAGTCCAAACACATTATGAAGGGAGCGCGTCTCAATATTCCGAAAACAACCTTAAAAAATGGTTTTTGCCTTATGTGCAGGCGACTCCAGACATGCGAGCAATTTATAAAGAGCGAGCCTCAAACTGGCGGATGTCTGCATCGAGCCTGACTTCTTTTGTCGATATAGTCTATGCTGGGCCGCAGGACTTTTTCAAAAATTACATTTTGCAAGCTCCACCCATGCCAGAAGACAAATCACTAGCCTATGGTGATTTGGTGCACAAAGTTTTTGAAGTGGTGACAAATCATAGAATCTCCGATACGGAGGCTTTGGATTTTTTCCTATCTGAGCTAGACAAAAAAGACCTACCAGTCGAAACTATCAGAGAGCTTCGCGAACAAGGAACTGAAAATATCACCACGGCGCTAAAAGCTTTTGGTGAAATTTTGAGGAATGGTAAAGCCGAAGTGGACTTTGGTCCAGAAAAACTAAACATCTCTGGCGTACCAATCACTGGCAAAATTGACCATATTTCAATCGATGAAGCCAAAAAGACTATTGAAATCTACGATTTTAAAACTGGCGGATATCATAAAGAGAAATGGCAATCACATACAACGCTTTATAAATATATGCTCCAACTTGAGTTTTATAAATTACTACTTAATAATTCGCCAAAATATCGTTCATATACAGTCGAAAAGGCACATATTTTATTCGTGACGCCAGACAAAGATGGTGAAGTTTACGATAAAGTTTACGAGTTTAGTGTCGATGACGAAAAGAACTTAATTCAGCTGATGCAGGCAGTTTATAGTTTGGTTTCGACCCTTACGTTTATGAATGATGAGGAAATTTTTATACCATCAGATAAAACACTTGGTATAAAAGATATTAAGCACTTCATTGAGCTCGTGCTTGCAAAAGGTGGCTCTAGTATACTATAATACTAGCACAGAATCATATTATGTGATTTAGTATTTTAGAAAGGTGGTGAGATGAGTGACCTGGAGTTGTCCTAAATGCGGTAAGCCGTTTTTGACGGAGCAAGACCGCGACAGGCATGTCGCAGAATGCGGTCTTGGCTATAAAGCCAAAAAATGCTACCACTGCGAAGGCACTGGCCGCGATGTGTATGGGCGAAAATGCACCTATTGTAACGGAAGCGGCAAACTACCCTAACACCCCCTATTGGCAAGATCTAGTTTCAAACTAGGTCTTGCCATTTTTACTTTAGTGTGGTAAAATGAGTAGAGTTATGGCAAAGAAGAATAATACTAAGCGCAAGTTGGTTGGACTCGTTTCGGAAGAATCGGGTGTTCGTGCTTATTACACTAAGAAAAACACCATGAATACTCCTGATAAGTTAAGCCTTAAGAAATACGATCCAGTACTTCGAAAACATGTCTTATTTGTGGAGACCAAGAAAAACCTCGGCCGAAACGAAGTAAAAGAGAAAAAACGCTAAAAATATCCCCTCCAAGAGGGGCTATTTTTTGTTGTACTAATCAAGATTAAGATTCCGTTATGATGGATAAATTTTAATTAGAACTATTTTCATGCTGCATCAAACGGTAGTTAAGGTCGTGTAAAATATTCATAAAAAACATGAAGCTTTCATATGGTGAAGCATAAGCTGAAAAATAGGCATGGACATCACCATCGTTCCAATATTTAGTACACATTGAATAGGGGTGGTCGGAAGTTGTAAGACGACGCCAATCCGAAATAAGCTCAGCATCATTAGTATCCAAAACTCGGTCTCGCATATCGTACAAATCCTGCATAGCGGTTTTTTGCATAGAATTTGATAGCCAAGCGGACAAATCCCGTTCAGTGTCTGCCCAAGTAATAGTACTGGGCATAGAAATTTCATCTACTGGATACATTAAGTCACAGGCTTCGGATACAGTTACAAATTGATTTTCATACTCTGAAAGCCACGAAGTAATAAAAGTGTCAAAAAAATCAAAAATGCCAGTGTCTGCCCATTGATGTTCGCCAAAAGTTTCAAAATCCATAAATAAATTAATCAGATTTCCACGCAAACAATCCATATTAA